>NZ_LDNX01000055.1:0-15648 GCF_001027955.1 Kocuria sp. SM24M-10
CGCGGCTGCGCGGTCCGCCCTGCGGTGGACCCCAGTCTAGTGCGCCGCGGCCTCCTCGGCGGCACGTTCGGCCGGGGCGCCTGCCCGGGCCTCCTGCTCGCGCACGTCCGCGTCCCGGGAGCGCAGCAGGGCGTACATCGGCGAGGCCACGAACAGGGTCGCGACGGTGCCCACGATGATGCCGACGAACAGCGACAGCGACAGGTCCTTGAGGGTGCCCGCGCCGAGCACGAGCCAGCCGATGAACAGGATCGAGCCGACGGGCAGGATGCCCACCACGGAGGTGTTGATCGAGCGCACCAGGGTCTGGTTCACGGCGAGGTTCACCTGGTCGGAGAACCGCCGCCCGGCCCGTTCGGGCGGGGCCGTGCCGTCGAGCAGGCCCTCGGTGTTCTCCCGGACCTTGTCGAAGACCACCACGGAGTCGTAGAGGGAGTAGCTGAGCACCGTGAGGAAGCCGATCACCGCGGAGGGGGTGACCTCGAAGCCCACGAGGGAGTAGACCCCGGCGGTGATCGCGACGGACGCGATCATGCCCGCGATCGCCGAGACGGACATCTTCCAGGTGCGGAAGTACAGGGCCATCAGCACGGTCGCCAGCACCACGAACGCCACGAGCCCCTGCAGCGCCTGCCGGGTCACGCCGGCGCCCCACGTGGGCCCGACGAACGTGGAGGTCACCTCGTCCTCGCTCACGCCGTAGGCCTCGACCAGGGCGTCCTTGACCGCGAGGGTCTCGTCGTCGTCGAGCTGCTCAGTCTGCACCCGGATCGTGCCGGGGGCGATGTTGGTGACCTCGACCTCCGCGGCGTCCGAGGACTCCGCGACGGCCTCGCGGCCGGTCTCCACCTGGGGGTCGGCCACCGCGGAGACGGTGAACTCGGAGCCGCCGGTGAAGTCGATGCCGAGGTTGAACCCGCCCTTGGCCACGGGCACCAGCAGGGACAGCCCCACGAGGGCGGCGGCGATGGCCAGCCACAGCTTCGCCCGCCCCACGAAGGGGTAGGAGGTGCGCCCGCTGTGCAGGGCGTTGCCGAAATCAGCGAACCGGGACATCAGGCGTTCTCCTCGGGGGTGCGGGCCGACGACGACGACGCGCCGACCGGGGCGTCCTGCGGTGCGGGCTCGCCGGGCCGGTCCGGCGGGACCCCCTCCGCCGCGCGGCGGCGCCGTTCGGCGATGGTCAGCCCGTCACCGGTCCCCGGCTCGCGCAGCCGCCCGGCGCCGCGGTACAGGGGCACCGCGTCCAGGGCCTCCGGGTTCAGCCCGGAGTGCCTGCCGCCGCCGCCGAAGTAGCGGGTGCGCGCGAGCAGCACCATCACGGGGTGGGTGAACAGGAAGACCACGAGCAGGTCCGCGATCGCGGTCAGCCCGAGGGTGAACGCGAAGCCGCGCACGTTGCCCACCGCCACGAAGTACAGCACGACGGCGGCCAGCAGGTTCACGGCCTTCGACGCGAGCACGGTCTGCCGGGCCCGCCGCCAGCCGTGGTCGACCGCCGCGGGGATGGAGCGGCCGCTGCGGATCTCGTCGCGGATGCGCTCGAAGTAGACGATGAAGGAGTCGGCGGTCTGGCCGATCGCCACGATCAGGCCCGCGACGCCGGCCAGGGAGAGCCGGTAGTTCGCCGACCAGCCCAGCAGGGTGATGGCCAGCCAGGTGAGCACGCCCGCGACCACGAGCGAGCTGATGGTCACGAGCCCCAGCAGCCGGTACTGGAAGAGGGAGTACACGCACACCAGCACCAGGCCGATGATCCCGGCGACGATGCCCATCCGCAGCTGGTCGGCGCCCAGGGTGGCGGAGATTTGCTGCTCGGACTGGATCTGGAAGCTCATCGGCAGCGCCCCGTACTTCAGCTGCTCGGCGAGGAAGCGGGCCTGCTCCTCGGTGAAGCTGCCCGTGATCTGCGCCTGGCCGTCCGAGATCACCGCGTTCATCTGCGGGGCGGAGACCACCTGGCCGTCCAGCAGGATGGCGAACTGGCTGCGGGGGTCCTCGGGGGTGGACTGGCCGATGCCGTAGAGGCGCTCCGAGAGCTGCCGGAAGCGCTCGGTGGCGTCCGGGCCGAACTGCAGGTTCACGGCGAACTGGTTCAGGGACACCCCCTGGGAGTTCTGCGCGGTCCCGTAGGAGGCGTCCTCGATCCCGGTGCCCTGGATCTCCACCGGGCCCAGGAGGTACTTGGTCCCGGTCTCGGGCTCGCAGGCGACCACGGGCGCGTCGGCGTCCTGGGCCTCGCGCTCCTCGGGGGACTGCGGTGCGGTGCAGTCGGTCTCCTCGAACTGCCGGTACAGCTCCGGGGTGATCCAGTTGGGGTCGGAGGAGTCGGCGGGCTCGGCGGCGGGCTCGGGCAGCTCGCCCTCGGGCACGCGCTGGTCCTCGGGCACGGGCTCGGCGGCCGCGGTGGTGAGCACGGGACGGAAGTTCATCTGCGCCGAGGTCTGGATCAGCTCACGGGTCTCGGCCGAGGGCACCCCGGGCATGGACACCACGATGGTGCTGCCGGACTGGGTGGCGATCTCGGCCTCGGCCACGCCGGAGCCGTCCACGCGCTGACGGATGATCTCCACGGCCTGGTCCAGCTGCTCGGGGGTGACCTCCTGGCCGGCCTCCTCGCCCTGCAGGGACGGGGAGAGGATCATCTGGGTGCCGCCCTCGAGGTCGAGGGCGAGCTTGGGCCCCCACCCGGTGCGGTCGGTGCCCGCGCCCCAGGCGAGCAGCCCGCCCAGCAGCGCCAGCAGCACGAGCAGCCCGATCAGGGCGCGGCGGGCGCCCGAGAGGGCGGCCCGCACGCCGGAGCGCGCCGGCGCGGTGCTCCCCCCGCCCCGCCCGGGGGCGGGGGGAGCACCGGAGGTCTTGCGTGTGGTCAGTGCCATGGTCTTCCTTACGCACCACGGCCCGGTCGGGCCGGGCCTGCTCATGGGAACGGGCCGACCAGCGGTCGGCCCGTCGCCCCGAAGGGGGGATCAGTCGTTGCGCGGTCCGGGATCGCGCCGGGAGTCGTCGTCCAGCGGGTCGACCGGGCTGGAGCCGGTGCCGTCGGTGTCGCGCACCTCCGGCTCGGCCGCCGCCGCGGTGCCGGCGGCGGGGGCCGCCTCCTCGACGACGGTGGTGACGGTCTGCAGGTGCACGGTCACCTCGGTGCCCGGGGCGATCTCCAGGACGACCTTGTTCGCGTCCCGGTCGATCGAGCGCACGGTGCCGTAGAGGCCGTAGTTCGTCATGACCTCGGTGCCCGGGGCCATGGCCGCCTGCTTCTCCTTGACCTGGGCCATCGCCTTCTTCTGCCGGCGCATGGGCAGCCAGACCAGCAGCACCAGGGCCACGAGCATGAACGGCAGCAGCCAGGAGGTGCCGCCTCCGGTGGGCTGGGCGGCCTGGGCGGAGAGGGACTGGGTGAGGAGGAGCGAGCTCACGGACTTCCGTTCGATCGGTGGTGGGTGTCCGTCCCATGGTAGGTGATGGAACCCGGGGCGTCCTGGACATCCACCGGCGGATCCGCGCGGCGGCCGCCGGTCAGTCCTCGAACAGGGGCGGGGCGTCCTCGCCCGCGGACGGGCTCGCCGCTGCGCCGAAGGCGGCCCGCAGCCCGGGGTCCTGGAACGCCGCGTGCTCCGGGACGGCCAGGCCCAGGTGGTCCCAGGCCGCCGCCATGGCGATCCGCCCCCGGGGCGTGCGCCCGAGCAGGCCCTCGCGGACCAGATAGGGCTCGGCGACGGTCTCGACCGTCTCGGTCTCCTCCCCCACCGCGATCGCCAGCGTGGACAGGCCCACCGGCCCCCCGCCGAACTTCGTCACGAGCGCCTCGAGCACCGACCGGTCCAGGCGGTCGAGGCCGCGGGCGTCCACCTCGTACATGTCCAGGGCCGCGGAGGAGGTGCGGGCGTCGATCCGGTCGATGCCGTGCACGAGCGCCCAGTCCCGCACCCGGCGCAGCAGCCGGTTGGCGATGCGAGGGGTGCCCCGGGACCGGGAGGCCACCTCGGCGAAGCCCTCGGCGGTCATCGCCAGGTCCATCAGCCCGGCCGAGCGCCGCAGCACGAGCTCGAGCTCCTCCACGGAGTAGAACTCCAGGTGGCCGGTGAAGCCGAAGCGGTCGCGCAGGGGGCCGGGCAGCAGGCCCGCCCGGGTGGTGGCGCCCACCAGGGTGAAGGGCGGCAGGTCCAGCGGGATGGAGGTGGCGCCGGCGCCCTTGCCGACCACGATGTCCACCCGGAAGTCCTCCATGGCCATGTACAGCATCTCCTCGGCTGGCCGGGACATGCGGTGGATCTCGTCGAGGAACAGCACCTCCCCCTCGGTGAGGGAGGACAGGATCGCCGCGAGGTCGCCGGCGTGCTGGATGGCCGGGCCGGAGGAGATCCGCAGGGGCGCGCCCATCTCCTCGGCGATGATCATCGCGAGGGTCGTCTTGCCCAGCCCGGGCGGGCCGGAGAGCAGGACGTGGTCGGCGGAGCGGCCCCGCAGCCGGGAGGCCTCCAGCACCAGGGACAGCTGCTGGCGCACCCGCTTCTGCCCCACGAACTCGTCCAGGTTGGCCGGGCGCAGGGCCGACTCGAGCTGCTTCTCGTCGGGCTCGTCGACCGGGGAGACGAGCCGGTCGCGGGCGTTCACGGCGGCGCCGTCCTCGCGGGCCATGCTCAGGCCCCCCGCTCCGCGCCGGCGCGGGCCCCGGCCTTGGCGGCGCCGAGCCACGCGAGCACGGTGCGCAGGATGGCGGGCACGTCCCCGGAGGCGATCAGCTCCTCGCGGCCGGCGAGGGCGTCGGCGACGCCGCGGGCGGCGTCCTTCTCGTTCCAGCCCAGCCCCACGAGGGCCTCCAGCACCTGCTCCCGCCAGGGCTCCACGGGCGCGGCGGCGGCCGGGGCGGGGCGGTCGGGGACGATCAGCTTGTCGGCCAGCTCCAGCACGATCCGGCGGGCGCCCTTGGGGCCGATGCCGGGCACGGCCGTGAACGCCTTGGCGTCGCCCTGCGCGATGGCACGGTGGACGTCGTCCGGGCCGAGCACGGAGAGCACCGCCAGGGCGGTGCGGGGGCCGACGCCGCTGACCCCGAGCATGATCTCGAAGACCTCGCGCTCGGCGGGGCTGCGGAAGCCGAAGAGCAGCGGGGACTCGTCCTTGCGCGCCACGTACGCCGTGTCGAGCCGGACCTCTCCCCCGATCCGCAGCCCGGACAGCGTCTCGGGGGTCGCCTGGACCTGGACGCCGAAGCCGCCCACCGCCACGACGGCGGTGGTGAGGCCGACGTGCTCGACCTGTCCCGTGATGGACGCGATCACCGCGCGCCTCCTTCCCGTGCCCCGGCGGGACCGGGAACGGTTGCTCGAACAAATCTACGAATGACGGCTCGCCGCCACTCTAGCAGGGGCCGCCGACTCAGCCGCGCCCGCCCCGGCGGGCCCGCGCCTCCGCCTCGGCCCAGGCGCGCTGGGCCGGGGTCATCCCGGAGCGGGCGGCGGCGAGGGGACGGGCCCCCTGGTGCGTCTCGGTCCGGGCCGTCGCGTCCACGCCCGTGCCGCCACCGCGCCAGCCGTGGCAGATGGCGATGGCCAGGGCGTCGGCGGCGTCGGCGGGCCGGGGCGCCTCCTCGAGCCGCAGGATCCGCACCACCATGCGGGCCACCGAGGCCTTGTCGGCCCTCCCCTCGCCGGTGACCGCGGCCTTGACCTCGGACGGGGTGTGCCAGGCCACCGGCACCCCGTGGCGGGCCGCCGAGGCGATGACGGCCCCCGAGGCGTGGGCGGTGCCGATCACCGTGTTCACACTGGTCTGGGCGAACACCCGCTCCAGGGCCAGGGCGTCGGGACGGTAGCGCTCGATCCACCGCTCGGCGGCCTCCCAGATCCGCAGCACGCGCACGTCGAGCGGGTCGGCGGCGTCCGTGCCGGCCACGCCGACGTCCACCAGGGACGCGGTGCGGTTGCCGGCCATGTCGATCAGGCCGAACCCGCACCGCGTCAGCCCGGGGTCCACCCCGAGGATCCGCTGCGAGGCCGTGGTCAGTCCTCGGCGTCGAGCTGGGCGAGGACCTCGGTGGGGATGTCCGCGTTGGAGTAGACGTTCTGCACGTCGTCGAGCTCCTCGACGGCCTCGACCAGGCGCAGGAACTTCCGGGCGCCCTCGGCGTCCAGCTCGACGAGCATGCTCGGACGGAACTGCGGGTCGTCGTTGTTGTACTCGAGCCCGGCCTCGTCGAGGGCGGCGCGGATCGCGGGCAGGTCGGTGGCCTCGGAGACGACCTCGAAGACCTCCTCCTGCTCCACGACCTCGTCGGCGCCCGCGTCCAGGACGGCCATGAGGACGTCGTCCTCCGTGAGCCCGTCGGTGCGGGTGACCTCCACGACGCCCTTGCGCTCGAAGAGGAAGGCCACGGACCCGGAGTCGGCCATCGTGCCGCCGTTGCGGGTCACCGCCACGCGCACCTCGGAGGCGGCGCGGTTCTTGTTGTCCGTGAGGCACTCGATGTACAGGGCCGTGCCCTGCGGGCCGCGGGCCTCGTAGAGGATCTCGGTGTAGTCGACGACCTCGCCGGTCAGCCCGGCGCCGCGCTTGATCGCGCGGTCGATGTTCGCCACCGGCACCGAGTTCTTCTTGGCCTTGGACACGGCGAGGTCCAGGGCCGGGTTGCCCGCGGTGTCGGCCCCGCCCATGCGCGCGGCCACCTCGATGCCCTTGATGTACTTGGCGAAGGCCTTGGCGCGCTTGGCGTCGATCGCGGCCTTCTTGTGCTTGGTCGTGGCCCACTTGGAGTGACCTGACATGCATTCCTCCTCGGAAGTCGTGACGGGACGTCGTGCTCGGGGTCTCGGAAGCCGCCGGTTGCCGTCCCGGAGCGGTCCGTCCGGGCGGCGGGCCGGACGGACCGGAAAAGTCCTGCTCCATCCTACCGGGTGCGGCGCCGTCCGCTCCCGGCCGTCTGCGGAAACCGGCCTGCGGGGATGGGCTTGCCGCGACCGACCTGCCATAACGGGCCTGCCGTAACGGGCCGACGGGAACGGGCCTGCCGTAACGGGCCGACGGGAACGGGCCTGCCGTAACGGGCCGGCCCGGAGGGCGCGGCCCGTGCCGGGCGGACGGATCAGCGGGGACGGGCCACGGCGACCGCCCGGGCGCGCTCGGCGAGCGTGTCGTCCAGCGGCTCGGCGTCGAAGCTCCCGAACCGGCGCTCCACCGCGGCCCGGATGAGGTGGTCGGCCACGGCGGGGTTCTTCGGCAGCATCGACCCGTGCAGGTAGGAGGCCACCACGTGGTGCACGCGCGCGCCCTCGGTGCCGTCCTCGCCGTTGTTGCCGGCGCCCTTGCGCACCGTGCCGAGCGGGGCCTGTCCGGGGCCCAGCCGGGTGATCCCCGAGTGGTTCTCGTAGCCGACCACGGTGCCGAACTCCGGGGACTCCAGGACGATGTTGCCGATCAGGCGCGTCGGCCCGCCCACCGTGGTGAGGTCCAGGATCCCGATCCCGGGCAGGGTCTCCCCGGCACCGGTGCGGAACTCGTGGCCGAAGAGCTGGTAGAGCCCGCAGATCGCCAGCATCGGGACGCCGTCGGCGGCCATCGCGCGCAGCTCCGGGGCGATCCGCTGCAGGTCCTCCTGGACACGGAACTGCCCGGAGTCCTGCCCGCCGCCGCCCACGAGCAGGTCGGCGTCGGCGGGGAAGGGGTCCCCGGGGTCGTGGTCGGACAGCCGCACGGCGTAGCCGTACTTCTCCAGCCGGCGCTTGAGGGTCAGGGTGTTGCCCCAGTCGCCGTAGATGTTCATGTCCCGGGGGTAGAGCTGGACGAGGTGGACGGTGCGGTCGGTCATGGGGGCTCCGCTCAGATCTCGGCGACCTCGGCCACGCGGGACAGCTCCCGGCGCAGCTCGAGCATGGACGTGTAGGTGCAGAAGACGCGCATGGGCCGGTCGCCGGCGGCGGCCACGAAGCGCCGCAGCGCGTCGCCGAGGTCGGGGACGACGTCGTGCACGGGGACCTCGTCGTAGTCCAGGCGCAGCGCCATGTCCCAGGCGCGGGTGCCGCCGACGACGTCCACCCCGGACTCGCGCAGGGAGTGGAAGTCGACGTCCCACAGCCAGGACACGTCCCGGCCGTCGGCGTACTCGTCGTTGATCGTGACCATGGTGGCGTAGTCGCCGGGGCGGGCCGAGGCCAGGGACAGGCGGAACCCGGAGGGGTTCTTCACGAGCAGCAGCTGGAGCGGCCGGCCGTCGACGTGGATGGTCTCGCCGCGCCCGAACGCCGGGGTGACGCGGGAGAGCTCGTCCACCAGTGCGGAGCGGTCGGCCTCCGGTCCGGCGACGGCGAGCACGAGCGCCAGGGCCGCGGCCGCGTTGTAGATGTTGTAGACGCCGTAGAGCTCCACGGTGGCCTCGACGTCCTCGCCGCCCACCGTGAGGTGCACCCGGTTCGCCGCGAAGGAGGTCAGCTCCACCTCGGCGGCCGGGCGCGGGGCGAGCTCGCGCTCGTGGTCCTCCTCGGCCTCGGGCCCGCCGGCGGAGCGCATGTCGTCGTCGGAGGGGAACATCCGGCGCAGCTCCGGCGCGAGGCCGAACCAGCGCACGTCGGTGCCGTCCGGGACGTGCTCGGCCAGCGACACGATCCGGGGGTCCTCCCGGTTGAGCACCACGGTGCCCGTGGTGGCCGCGGCGATCTGGGCGAGCATCCGGCGGGTCGTGTCGATCTCCCCGAAGCGGTCGAGCTGGTCGCGCATGACGTTGAGCAGCAGGGCGTGGCGGGGCCGGACCTGCTTGACGAAGTGCACCGCGTGGGCCTCGTCGAGCTCGAGCACGGCGATGTCGGCGTCGAGCCGGCCGGTGAGGCTCATCTCCCCCAGCAGCGCCGCCGCCACGCCCCGCACGAAGTTGGAGCCGGTGCGGTTCGTGAAGACCTTGTACCCCTGCGAGCGCAGCAGCTGGACGGCCATCTTGGTGGTGGTGGTCTTGCCGTTGGTGCCGCTGACGACCACGACCCCGTGCGGCAGCCGCCCGAGCTGCTCGGCCACGAACCCGGGGTGCAGCTTCTCCATCACGAGGCCGGGGAAGGCGGAGCCTCCTCCGCGCAGGGTCGTCAGGTACCGGATGCCTTGGCCGAGCAGGCGCACGTGGGGTCGGGACATGCGCTCCATCCTAGGGCGTGCGGGCGGCCCGCCCGTGGCGCGGCGGCTCGTCGCGGCGCCCCGCGGGGTCGTGAGCCGGTCCCGGCCACCGAGCCCGTCCGGCCGCCACTCCGACTCCGTCGCGGCCCGAGGGTTCCTCGCCCGGTGTCGAGCAGGCGGTACCGGGCAGGCGGTGCCGGGCAGGCGGCGGGCGATCGAGTGCGCCCGGTGGGACGTGCGCGTACGCTGGATGGACCAAGACCGGAGCCGGTGGCCGCGGTGGTTCCCCCGGGCCTCGGTCGGAGCCTGCGAACAGAGCCAGTGGACGGAGGGAACGGGTGGAGACCGACAGTCCCATGGTCGAGCTGAGCATGGTCTTCGCCCGACTGAGCGGCATGCTCCTGAGCGAGGACGGCGCCGCCGGGGCGGCGCGGCGGCTCGCGGAGGCGGCGTGCGTGCTCGTCGACGACGCGACGGGAGCGGGGGTCTCGCTCCTGGACGAGGCCGGCCGGCGGAGGACGACCGGCTCCACCGGCGGGTCCGTGGACGCCGCCGACGCCCTGCAGTACGAGCTCGGGGAGGGACCCTGCCTCAGCGCCTGGGCCACCGGGGCGGCCCAGCGGGTCGAGGACACCACCGAGGACCGGCGCTGGCCGGCCTGGTCCGCGGCCGCCGCCGGGGAGGGGATCCGCTCGGTGCTCAGCGTGCCGCTGGTGCGACAGGAGCACGAGCACGCCCTGGGGGCGATGAAGGTCTACGCCGCCGCCCCGCACGCCTTCTCCGCCCGGGAGGAGCAGGTGCTGGGCCTGCTGGCCGGGGCCGCGGCCACGCTGCTGGGCTCGGCCCTGGCGCCGGACGCGCCGAACCGGCTCAGCGCCTCGCTCCGGGCCGCCCTGGCCGACCGCCGGGCCGTCGACCTCGCCACCGGGATGCTGATGGAGCGCCACGGCACGGACGCGCAGGGCGCCCGCGCCACCCTGCTGCACGCCTCCCGTGCCCTGGACCTGCCCCTGACCCGGATCGCCTCCCGGGTGCTCGAGCGCGCCCCGGACCCCCAGCTCTGATGGGTGCGCCCGTGGACGACGACGGCGCCGCGCAGCAGGCCCGCCTGCTGCGCCTGGCCGTGGAGGACGCCGGGATCGGTCTGGGCCGGCTGTGGATGGACTACTTCAGCCTCGGCGGCGACGCCGGCACGGTCGAGGTCGACGCCTACTTGCACGAGTGCCTGGGGCTGCCGCCCTTCCAGCGCGACCTCCTGGCCCACGCGGCCAACGGGCTGCTCCGGCCGGGGGCGCCGCGGGCCCCGTACTCCGCGGACCTGCCCGGCGCCCCCCGGGACCCGGGCACGCTCCCGGACTGACCGGGGACGGCGCCGTCCCGGTAGGGTGTTCCAGCGAACGTGCCCACCCATCGAGTCCGACAGGGACTGAGCCTTGGACAACCCCCTCCTGCGCCCCAGCGAGCTGCCCTACGAGCTGCCGGACTTCCGGAGCATCCGGGAGGAGCACTTCCTGCCGGCCTTCGAAGCGGCGATGGCCCAGGACCTGGAGTGCGTGCGGGCGGTCCTGGCCGACCCCGCGCCGCCCACGTTCGCGAACACCGTCGAGGCCCTCGAGCGCGGAGGACTGGCCCTGGACCGGGTCGAGTCGGTCTTCTTCACCCTCACCGCCGCGCACAACACCGCCGGCGTCCAGCGGATCTACCAGGAGCTCGCGCCGCGGCTGGCCGAGCACAAGGCGGACTTCACGCTCAACAAGGAGCTCTACGCCCGGGTCCGGCGGGTGGACCGCACGGACCTGCAGCCCTGGCAGCTGCGGGCGCTGGACGAGTACGTCTCCTGGTTCCAGAGCTCCGGGGCGGAGCTGGGGCTGGACGACCAGCAGCGGCTGCGGGAGGTCAACGACGAGCTCTCCGCACTGAGCATCCGCTATGGCAACGACCTGCTCCGGGAGGTCAACGCCTCCGCCGTCGTGGTGGACGACCCCGAGGCGCTGGACGGCATGGACCCCGCGGACATCGAGGCCGCCGCCTCCGCGGCCGCCGAGAACGGCCACCGGGGACGCTACCTGCTCACGCCCGCGCTGTTCACCGTCCAGCCGGTGCTGTCGGTGCTCACGGACCGCGCGCTGCGCCGGCGGATCCACCTGGCCGCCGTCCACCGGGGCACCGGCGGGCTCGACGGTGAGGGCTCGCAGAGCCGCACGGACCTGCGCCCCCTGGCCGCGCGGATCGCCCGGCTGCGCGCGGAGCAGGCGCGGCTGCTGGGCTACCGCAGCCACGGCGACCACGTCATGGCGGGCAGCACGGCTCCCTCCCCCGAGGCGGTGCAGGAGATGCTCGAGCGGATCACCGGGCCCGCGGTGCGCAACGCGCTCGAGGAGCGCGCCGAGCTGGAGCGGCTCGCGGGCCACCCGATCGAGGCGTGGGACTGGCCGTACTGGGCCGAGCGGCTGCGCCGGGAGCGCTACCACGTGGACACCTCCGCGCTGCGGGAGTACTTCGAGCTGGAGTCGGTGCTCGAGCACGGGATCTTCCGCACCGCCCGTGAGCTCTACGGGCTGGTCTTCACCGAGCGCCCCGATCTGCCCGGCTACCTGCCGCAGGTGCGGGTGTGGGAGGTCACCGACGAGCACGGGGAGGAGGTGGGCCTGTTCCTGGGCGACTGGTTCACCCGGCCCACCAAGCAGGGCGGGGCCTGGATGGGCTCGCTCGTGCACCAGAACCGGCTCACCGGGCAGCGGCCCGTCGTCGTGAACAACGCCAACTTCACCCGCCCGCCCGCCGGTCGCCCGAAGCTGCTGACCCTGGACGAGGTGGCCACGGTCTTCCACGAGTTCGGCCACGCCCTGCACGGGCTGCTCTCGGACGTGCACCTGCCCTCGTTCTCCGGCACGAAGGTCCCCCGCGACTTCGTCGAGTACCCCTCGCAGGTCCACGAGATGTGGGTGCTGCACCCGGACGTCGCCCCGCACTACGCCCGGCACCACCGCACCGGGGAGCCGGTCCCGGAGGCCGCCCTGGCCGCCCTCCGGCAGGCCGCCGCGCACGGGCAGGGCTTCCGGACCGTGGAGTACCTGGCCTCGACCTGGCTGGACCTCGCCTGGCACGGGATCGAGGACCCGTCCCGGCTGCCCGACCCGCGCAGCGTGGAGCAGGAGGCCCTGGAGCGGGCCGGGATCGACGTGCCCGGCATCGCCCCGCGCTACCGGACCGGGTACTTCAAGCACATCTTCGCCGGTGGCTACTCCGCCGGGTACTACGCCTACATCTGGTCCGAGATCCTCGACGCGGACACCGCCCGGTGGTTCACCGCCCACGGCGGGCTCACCCGGGAGAACGGCCGCCGCTTCGCGGAGGAGGTGCTCTCCCGCGGCAACGAGACGGCGCCCCTCGAGGCGGTGGAGGCGCTGCTGGGCCGGCGCCCGCAGCTCGGCGCCCTGCTGCAGCGGCGCGGGCTGCTGCCCCGCGAGGAGTTCGTGCACCGGCGGCGGGGCGCCCCGGCCCCGGAGGCCGGGGGCCCGGACCGGGGGGACCGGGCCTGAGCAGCCCGCGGCCGAGCGCCACGGCCCCGCCGGGCGCCCGGAGCGGGCCGGGCACCCGGCGGGGCCGTGGCCCGCTCCGGGGTCAGGCCTCCGGCCAGGCGTCGGCGATGTCCTGACGGGTGTCCCCGAGGGTCTGCATGATCGCCTTGGTCCCCGCGAGCACGGGCATGAAGTTCGCGTCCCCGTTCCAGCGCGGCACCACGTGCTGGTGCAGGTGCCCGGAGAGCGACCCGCCCGCCGCGGCCCCCAGGTTGATCCCCACGTTGAAGGCGTGCGGGGAGGCCACCCGCCGGATCGTCGACACGGCGGTGCGGGTCAGGTCCGTGAGCTCGCGCAGCTCCTCCTCCCCCAGCTCCGTCAGGTCGGCCACGTGCCGGTACGGGCAGACCATGAGGTGCCCGGGGTTGTACGGGAAGAGGTTGAGGATCACGAAGCAGTGCTCGCCGCGGTGGACGATGAGGGACTCCTCGTCCGCGCGCTGCGGGCCGTGGCAGAACGGGCACCCGGGGTCCTCCCGCACGGACGGGTCCTCGCCGCGCACGTAGGCGAGCCGGTGCGGGGTCCACAGCCGCTGGAAGCTGTCGGGCACCCCCGGGATCTCGAACTCGTCCTGGCGGATCCAGTGGTGCGGAGGCCCGCCCTCGGGCGCCCGGCCGGTCACTGCCCGACCCCGGCCGTCTCCGCGGCGGCCTGGGGGTCCTCGGGCAGGGCGGCCGTCGGCTCCTCGTTCACCCGGCGCTGGACGTGCGCCACGATCCGTTCGACGGCCTCGCCGACCGGGACGCCGTTGTCCTGGGAGCCGTCGCGGAACCGGAAGGACACGGCGTTCGCCTCGGCGTCCTCCCCGCCGGCGATGAGCACGAACGGCACCTTTTCCTTGGAGGCGGTGCGGATCTTCTTGGGGAACCGGTCCGAGCCGGCGTCGAGCTCCACGCGCACCCCGCGGGCCCGGAGGGTGTCCACCACGCCCTGCAGGTAGTCGTTGAACGCCTCGGCCACCGGGATCGCCACCACCTGGACGGGGGCCAGCCACGCCGGGAACGCCCCGGCGTAGTGCTCCACGAGCACGCCCATGAAGCGCTCCACGGAGCCGAACAGCGCGCGGTGGATCATCACCGGGCGCTGCCGTGTGCCGTCCGCGGCCTGGTACTCGAGGTCGAAGCGCTCCGGGAGGTTGAAGTCCAGCTGGATGGTGGACATCTGCCAGGTCCGCCCGATCGCGTCCTTGGCCTGGACCGAGATCTTCGGGCCGTAGAAGGCCGCGCCCCCCGGGTCCGGCACCAGGGTCAGCCCGGACTCCGCCGCGACCTCGGCCAGGGTCGCCGTGGCCTCCTCCCACAGCTCGTCCGAGCCCACGAACTTCTCCGGGTCCTTGGTGGAGAGCTCCAGGTAGAAGTCGTCGAGCCCGTAGTCCTTGAGCAGGTCGAGGACGAACGTGAGGGTGGTGGTCAGCTCCGCCTTCATCTGCTCACGGGTGCAGTAGATGTGGGCGTCGTCCTGGGTCATGCCCCGCACCCGGGTCAGGCCGTGCACCACGCCGGACTTCTCGTAGCGGTAGACCTGCCCGAACTCGAACAGCCGCAGGGGCAGCTCCCGGTAGGACCGGCCGCGCGAGCGGAAGATGAGGTTGTGCATGGGGCAGTTCATGGGCTTGAGGTAGTAGTCCTGCCCCTGCTTGGTCAGCTGGCCGGTCTCGGCGTCGCGCTCCTCGTCCACGTGCATGGCCGGGAACATCCCCTCCCGGTACCAGTCCAGGTGCCCCGAGACCTCGTAGAGGTGGCCCTTGGTGATGTGCGGGGTGTAGACGAACTCGTAGCCGGCCTCGGTGTGGCGGCTGCGGGAGTAGTCCTCCATGGTCTTGCGGATGATCCCGCCCTTCGGGTGGAACACCGGCAGGCCGGAGCCCAGCTCGTCCGGGAAGGAGAACAGGTCCATCTCCACGCCGAGCCGGCGGTGGTCGCGCCGCTCTGCCTCGGCGAGGCGGTCCTTGTAGGCCTTCAGGTCCTCCTTGGACGGCCACGCCGTGCCGTAGATGCGCTGCAGCTGCTTGTTCTTCTCGGAGCCGCGCCAGTAGGCGGCGGCCGAGCGCACGAGGGCGTAGCCGTTGCCGATCAGCTTGGTGTCCGGCAGGTGCGGGCCGCGGCACAGGTCCTTCCAGACCGTCTCCCCGGTCTTGCGGTCCACATTGTCGTAGATCGTCAGCTCGCCGGCGCCGACCTCCACGGACGCGCCCTCGGCGGCGGCGTCCACGTCCCCGCCCGAGCCGGGGCCCTGGGACAGGCCGATCAGTTCGAGCTTGTACGGCTCGTCCGCCATCTCGGCCCGGGCCTCCTGCTCGCTCACGGCGCGGCGGCGGAAGGACTGCGTGGAGTTGACGATCCGCTGCATCCGCTTCTCGATGGCCTTGAGGTCCTCGGGGGTGAACGCCTGCTCGACGTCGAAGTCGAAGTAGAAGCCGTCGGTGATGTACGGGCCGATGCCGAGCTTCGCGTCCTCGTGCAGCTGCTGCACGGCCTGGGCCATCACGTGGGCCGTGGAGTGGCGCAGCACCTCGAGTCCCTCCGGCTCCGAGATCAGCACCCGCTCCACCGCGTCGCCGTCGGCGAGCTCGGTGGCGAGGTCCCGCAGCACACCGTTGACGCGGGCGACCACCACGGAGCGCTCCTCGCGGTACAGCTCCGCGGCGGAGGTGCCGGTCCCCACCGTGCGCTGCTCGCCGTCGACGGTGATCGTGAGGGGTGCGGACTCGGGCTGGTGCTCCGGCGCGGTGGTCATGGGGAGGGGTCTCCTTCGGTCGGCAACGGCACGCACCCGTACGGGGGGCACGCGGCAGCGGCACCGGCGGGCGGCGCGCACTGCATCGATGGTACCCGTCCGGTGCGGTGCCGACCGGTGCGCACCGGTGCTGACCAGTGGGGGTGCGGCCGGGCCCGGCCTGCTGGGCGGCCGCGCCCGGCGCTCCGGCCCGGCGGAGCCCGGCCCGTGCCGGCCCCGGCAGCAACCGGGCCCG
>NZ_LDNX01000056.1:0-8501 GCF_001027955.1 Kocuria sp. SM24M-10
CGCCAGTGGGTCGAGGAGGACGCCACGGCACAGGTCGCCCTCGTGGGCGACTGGAACGTCGCCCCGCTGGACGAGGACGTCTGGGACCTGCAGTTCTTCCTGGACAACGGCCTGACCCACGTCAGCGAGCCCGAGCGCGCCGCCTTCCGCGCCTTCCTCGAGGAGGCCGGCTACCAGGACGTGGTCCGCCCCCGGCTGCCCGGTCCGGGCGTCTACACCTACTGGGACTACAAGGGCCTGCGCTTCCCCAAGAAGGAGGGCATGCGCATCGACTTCCAGCTGTACTCCCCCGCCCTGGCCGCCCGGGTCACCGACGCGGTGATCGACCGCGAGGAGCGCAAGGGCAAGGGCGCCTCGGACCACGCCCCCGTCGTCGTCGAGATCGCCTGAGCCGCCGTGGCCCAGCTGCTGCAGGTCGGCCGGACGTTCCGCTCGGCCACGGGGATCCCCCACCAGTTCGCCCTCCGCGTCTACGTGCCCGCGGAGGAGCTCGACGCCGTGTACGCGCCGCTGCTGCCCCGGGCGCTGCCGCCCGAGGAGGCCGGGGTGAACGAGCTCACCGAGCAGCTCGCCCGCCTGGCCGAGCCGGGCGAGGAGCCGCTGCCGCCCGCGGTGGAGCCCCTGTGGACCCTGCCGTTCTCGGCGGCGCCCCGGGGCCGGGACATGCTCGCCGCCGGGGTCGGGGACTTCCCCGTGTACCACCCGCCGCAGCGGCTGCGGCGCTCGCTGCGCCTCGTGGCGCTGGCCGAGGAGGAGGGCGGCCAGCCGCTGCCGAACCTGCTCATTCCCGAGGACGTGGTCCGGGCCGCCGGCGACCAGGTCACCCGGGAGCACTTCGTGCCCGTCCACACCCGCCAGTCGGCGTTCACGGTGCCCATGGCGTGGTTCGCGCTGTTCACCCCGGAGGACCACACCGAGAGCTTCCACCACGGCAACCGCGTCCACCGGTGCGCCGTGCCGGTCGACACCGCGACCCTGCGGGTGGCGCACGCGGCGCAGGTGGTCGAGGACGCCGGGGGCGAGGACCTGGAGGAGCTCGCCGACGACCTGACGCACCTCGGCCGGTGGCTCGGCGCGTTCTCCGCCAACTCGCTGGTGGTCCTGCACTACGGGGCGATCGCGGACCCGTTCCAGCCGGACGAGAGCCCGCAGGACTTCCAGGACGCCGTGGAGCTGCTCGCGGCCCGGGACGCCAACGGCGCCGCCGTGGCCTTCCGCCGGCTCATGCACCGCTGGCTGCCCCTGGCCCACCTGGAGAGCGCCAGCTGAGCCCCGCGGCGGCGACCGCCGGTCCGGGGGCGGGCGGCCCGCGTGGTAGAACTGGCCGGTGAACCAGCCCACCCCGCCCCCGGACCGTTTCCCCGCTCCTGCCCGCGTCCCGCGATGGCTGGTGGTGGCCGCGGTCGTGCTGGTCGCGGTGAACCTCCGTCCCGGCGCCACGTCCGTGGGCCCGGTCCTGGCCGAGGTCCAGCAGGGCCTCGGCCTGAGCCCCACGATGGCCGGGGTGCTCACCGCCCTGCCCGGTCTCACCTTCGCGGTGGCCGGGGCGGGGGCAGCCGCCCTGTCCCGCCGGACGGGGATCAGCGGCGCCGTCACCGTCGGCCTCGCCCTGGTCGCCGCCGGGCTGCTGGGGCGGGCGGTCACCGGCTCGGTGCCGGTGTTCCTGGCCCTGACGGTCCTCGGCTTCTCCGGCATGGCCGTGGGCAACATCCTGGTGCCGGCCTTCATCAAGCGCCACGGCGGCCGGCGCACCGCCGCGCTGAACTCCGTCTACACGACCGGCCTGGCCGTGGGCGCCACCCTGCCGCTGCTGGCGGCCGGGCCGCTGACCGCCCGGGGCCCCGAGGGCTGGCGGGCGGCCCTCGGCCTGTGGGGCCTGATGGCCGTGGTGGCGCTGCTCCCCTGGCTGCTGGTGGCCGTCCGGGACCGGCGCGAGGCGGCCACGGCCCCGTCCCGGGCGCTGCCCGGGGGTCCGGGGGCGGCGATCGTCCGGTCCCGCACCGCCGTGGCCCTGTGCGTGTACTTCGGGATCCAGTCGATGCACGCCTACGTCCAGTTCGGCTGGGTGGCACAGATCTACCGTGACGGCGGCCTGGACCAGGCGCGGGCCGGGCTGATGATGGCCCTGATCGCCGCCATGGGGATTCCGGGCGGTCTGCTCATGCCCCTGCTCGTGGCCGGCTCCCCGCACCTGCGGCGCTGGATCGCCGGCCTGGGGGCCTGCATGGTCACCGGCTACCTCGGGCTGATGCTCGCGCCCGCCACGGCCCCCTGGGTCTGGGCCCTGCTGCTGGGGGTCGGGGGCTTCGCCTTCCCCACCGCCCTGGCCCTGCTCACCGCCCGCACCCGCGATCCCCGGATCACCGCACGGCTCTCCGGGTTCATCCAGCCGGTGGGCTACCTGCTGGCCGCGGCCGGCCCCTTCGCCGTGGGCGCCCTGCACGAGGCCACCGGCAGCTGGACGGTCCCCCTGGTCCTGCTGATGGGCACCGGCCTGGTGCTGGTCGCGGCCGGGTGGACCGCCGCCGCGCCGCGCTGGGTCGACGACGAGCTGTCCCCGCCCCGGGGACCGTGACGCTCCGGCTCGCTCCCGCAGCACCGCCCGGAGCCCCGGCCCGACGGGTGTTCCGGAGCCTGCCGCCCCCGTAGGCTGAGTCCGGTGGAGGCCGGGAGCCGGCGGCAACGACCGCCGCGGCCCGTGCTCCCGGAGCACCGGCACACCGACGGAGGGGACCAGGCCATGGACGAGAAGCACCGGTGGATGCGGACGCGGCAGTGGGCACGGAGCACGGCGGCCGCCGCGGCGCTGTCGTTCACGGCCCTGGGTGTGACGGCCTGCGGGACGTCCGGGGACCAGTCCGGCGACGACGTCGGGGAGGCGCAGCAGGAGCCGGCCGGTGAGGACCCCGGGACCTACTCCGGGCCCTACGACGAGGCCTTCGTCGAGGACGCGGCCACCCTCGTGGACGCGGACGTGACACTCACCGCCCAGGTGGAGGAGGTCGTCTCGCCGGTGGCCTTCACCATCACGGGCACGGAGGAGTCGGATGCGGAGCCGCTGCTGGTCGTGAACTTCGACGAGGACACCTCCGGCCTGGACACCGGGGACCTGGTGGAGGTGACGGGGACCTACCGGGAGGCCTACAACGCACCGGCCGCGGAGGAGGACCTCCGGGCGACCCCCGGGGTGGAGGAGATCGCCCACTACGACGGGGAGCCCTACGTGGAGGCGACCTACGTGGAGGCGACCGACGCGGCGGGCACCGGACCGACCGAGGGCGACGCGGCCGGCTGACCCGTGCGCCGGGACCGGTGTTGGCGGTCCCGGGGTCCGGGGCCATAGCGTGAACGGATGACAACGAGAAACAGAACGGGATCGTGGGTGTTCGGCGTGGCGGTGGCCGCGGCCCTGGCCAGCGCCGTGGGCCTGGGCCTGATGCAGCGCTGGGACGGGATGCTGCGCTTCGCGGCGGTGACGGTGGTGCTGCTGCTGACCCGGCGGGCGAAGGTGCCCACCGGCTTCGTGGCGGCCTTCGCGGTCCTGGTGCTGCTGGCGATGTGGGGCTCGGTGCAGCACTGGTACGCCCAGATCCCGCACTTCGACACGGTCGTCCACGTCCTGACCCCCGGCAGTCTGGCGGCGGTGGCCTACTTCCTGCTGGTGGACTCCCGCCTGCTGCCCGAGGCCCGCGAGACCGGGGCGGCGGTCCGCGGGTGGGCCCCGGTGCTGTGGGTGGGTCTCGTCGGCACGACCGCCGCGGTGCTGTGGGAGTACTACGAGTGGGTCGTGGAGCAGATCAGTCCGGCCGGCATGCTGGTGGGCTACACGGACACGGTCGTGGACCTGTTCGCCGGGATGTGCGGCTCCCTGGTCGCCGGGATCCTCGTGCTCCGCTGGGCCCGGCGCCGGACCGGAAGCTGAACCGCCCGCGCCCCGGCCGGGCCGCACGGTCCTACTCGCCGACCCGCCCCTGGGCGGCCATGAGGTAGTTCTCGCCCTCGAAGTCGGTGTACAGCTCGTCGTCCAGGTCCACGCCGAGCTGCTCCTCGACCTCGGACACCGAGAAGTTCGCCCGCATCGTGCCGGTGAGCTCCACGAGCTCACCGTCGTCGACCGGGGGGATCTCCTGCTCCTCCACGATCAGCATCGGGTCGGCCGGCCCGGCGATCGCGAACGTCTCGGGTGACAGCGTCCGGCTCACCTCCCCGGAGATCGTGACCTGTTGCCCCACATAGTTGGTCGCCTCGTCGATGAACTCCTGGTTGTACTCGCCCTCGTAGACGACCCGGTTCTCCTCCGTCGGGGTGCCTGCGCCGTACGGGGTGGGATTGCCCATGAACTCCCCGTCGGCCGGGACCGGGTCGTCCCGGTTGCACCCGGACACCGCCAGGGCGGTCACCGCAGCCAGCGTCGCGGTCAGCACACGGGTGGAGCCTCGGTCGCGGTTCGTCATGGCGCACCTCCGGTCATCGGTGGGAGACACCGACGTCACCTGCGGTGGCCGCCGGTCTCGGGTTCCCCACGCTAGGGAGCACGGCCGGACCCCGGCAAGGCCGAAGGCGGACTTCGGGTGGCCGTGGGGCGTCCTGTGACCTGATCGTGATGTCCAGGGCCGGTGCACCCTGCTCTCGTCCGCTTCCCCTTGCCCTGGGCCGACCCTGCGCGCCTAGGGTGGGACAGGACGGCGGGCGAGGGGGCCCGCACCGACCCGAGGAGCAGTGGCGCGATGAGCGACGTGACGTCTTTCGACGGGACCCGGCTGGCGTTGACCACCTGGGGGCGCGAGGGGGCGCCGATGGTCGTGCTGGTGCACGGCCTCGGCCTGTCCAGCGACTCGTGGGGGCGGGTGCCGGACCTGCTCGCGGCCGGCCACCGCGTGGTGTCCTACGACCTGCGCGGGCACGCCCAGAGCGGCGACGCCCGCAGCGGCGACTACACCATGGAGGCCCATGCCAAGGACCTCGACGCGGTGCTGGGCGAGGTCGTCGACGCGGGCGCGGCGGCCGTCGTGGTCGGCAACAGCCTCGGTGGGGGCATCGTGGTCGCCCGCGCCCACCACTGCGGCAACGAGCGGGTGGCCGGCGCGGTGTTCGCCGGCTCCGGCGGATCCACCGTCACCTTCCCCGGCTTCCCTGCCCGCGGGCTCCCGCGGCCGGTGCAGGCGGGCCTGCGCCTGGCTTGGATGAAGGCGCTGCGCACCGGCGTGCTGGCGGGCAAGCGGATCCGCTCCCTCGAGAACCTGTCCGATCGGCTGGTCCGCCGGTTCGCCTTCACCTCCGACGCCCCGCGCGACCTGGTCGAGAGGGTCCGGCAGGACTTCCTCAACAGCAGGCCCCGCGCGCTGACCCGGACCACGCTGGCCAGCGTCAGCCACGACGGCAGCCGGATGGCCCCGGACCTGACGGTGCCCACGCTCGTCATCCACGGCAGCGCGGACCCGGAGGTGTCCGAGGACGAACTGCGCAGGCTCCTGGACGCGCTGCCGGACGGAGAGCTCCTGCGCCTGCCGGAGGAGGGGCACATGCTGCCCCTGACCCGCCCCGAGCTGGTCGCCGAGCAGGTCGCCCGCTGGGTCGAGCGCGTGCGGCCCGCGCCCGGTCCGGTGAGCGGGTGAGGTCCCGCCCGGTCCCGCCGCCGGCCGGCACGGCCGCGGCCGAGTCTGGGCACCACCGCAACGCTGCCGGTGAGGTCCCACCACAGACCGTCACGGACCGGTCACGGTTCCGCCCGTGCCCCGCTCCAGGGCATCCCGGCTGTTGAAAGGATCACTTCAGTGTGCTTACGGTCGGTCGGTCCATCGTCCGTTTCCTGCGCCCCGGCTCCGCCGGCCGGGCCCGTCGCAGCACACCAGGAGGCACCCCATGACCGTCCGTGAACGCCGTTCCCCCGCCCGCACCGCCGCCGCCGCACTCGCCGCCGCCGCGGGGCTGGGTTTGGCCGGGTGCAGCACCGAAGGACCCGAGACCGGCACCGATGTCGAGGACGTCAGCGAGGGGGAGGTCCTGGAGTCCTCCCCCGCCCCGGAGAACGGCCCGACCACCGGGGACACCTTCGCCGGCACCTACGACCAGGACTTCCACGACGAGCGGGAGACCTACGTCGGACAGCAGGTCACGCTCTCCGCCGAGGTCGACGACGTCATCGGCGACGACGGCCTGGTGATCGCCGGCGCGGCGGAGAACACCGTGGACCCGCTCCTGGTGCTCTACGACATGGACCGGGTCGACGTCGAGGAGGGCCAGGTCGTGGAGGTCGTCGGCACGGTCCAGCAGTCCTTCGACCCCTCGACCCTGGACGACCAGGCCCAGGAGGACTTCACCGACGAGCTCTACCAGGACCACGAGCAGCAGCCCTACGTCGAGGCCAGCTCCGTCCGGCTGCTGCCGGAGCAGTAGGTCGCCACGGCCCGGGGTCCGCAGCCGCACGGCTGACGACGCCGGGCCGTCCACGTGCCGGGCCGCCCCGGCCGGCCCCTCCACGCCCCGTCCCGACGACCCGGAGGCACCAGCCCATGGACCTTCCTCACCTGTTGTGGATCGCGGTGCCGCCGTGGGCGGCGGTGGTGTTCTTCGCCGTGGATCTGGTGATCCGGCTGCTGGCGCTGGGCACGATCCCGCACAACCGGCGGCCCTCGGCAGCCTGGGGGTGGTTGCTGGTGATCTTCTTCTTCCCGATCCTGGGCGGGCTGGTGTTCCTGGTGCTGGGGCGGGCGGATCTGCCCCAGGCCCGGAAGGACAAACAGCGAGAGGCGGCCGGGCTGGTCGACGCGCACGGCCCCGGCACGGGCGACCGGGAGGTGCAGGAGATGCCGGACCGGCTGGCCGAGACCGTGCGGCTGAACCAGCACCACGGCGCGTTCCCGGTGGCCGGCGGGCACCGGATCGAGATCCTCGACGACTACGACACCGCGCTGGCCGCCATGGCCGAGGGGATCCGGGGGGCCCGGCGCTATGTGCACTTCCAGTTCTACATCGCCGTGGCCGATGCCAGCACCGAACCGGTGATCGCGGCCCTGGAGGCCGCCCGCGCCCGCGGGGTGACCGTACGGGTGCTCGTGGACCATCTCGGCGCCGCCGGCTACCCGGGCTACAAGGAGCTGGTGCGCCGGCTGGAGGCGGCCGGGATCGACTGGCGGCGGATGCTGCCGGTGCGCCCGTGGCGGGGGCAGTACCAGCGCCCGGACCTGCGCAACCACCGCAAGATCCTGGTTCTCGACGGGACGGTGGCGTTCACCGGGTCGCAGAACGTGATCGACCGCTCCTACAACAAGAAGAAGAACCAGCGGCAGGGCCTGCAGTGGATCGGGCTGATGACCCGGATCCAGGGCCCGGCGGTGGGGCACCTGGACGCGGTCTTCGCCACCGACTGGTACTGCGAGACCGACGACATGATCCTGGACACCGACCAGAGGGTCCCGGGCACCGGCCCGGCCCCGGACGCAGACCCACCGGGGGAGCTGGTCTGTCAGGTGCTGCCCTCGGGGCCGGGGCTGGGCCAGGAGTCGAACCTGCAGCTGTTCAACCACCTCTTCGCCACCGCCCGGCGGCGGATCACGGTGTGCAGCCCCTACTTCGTGCCCGAGGACTCGATGTACAACTCCCTGCGCACCGCGGTGGCCCGCGGGGTCGAGGTGGAGCTGTACATGGGGGAGACCTCCAACCACGTGCTCACCCACCACGCCCAGCGCTCCTTCTACGAGCAGCTGATCCGCGACGGGATCCGGATCCACCTCTACCAGGCGCCCTGGGTGCTGCACGCCAAGTTCGTGCTCATCGACGACGACACCGCGGTGGTGGGGTCCTCGAACATGGACATCCGCTCCTTCGTGCTCGACCACGAGGTCAACCTCCTGGTCGCCGGGGAGCAGTTCGTGGACCGGATGGACGAGGTCGTGGCCGGGTACCGGGAGCACAGCCACGAACTCCGGCTGGCGGACTGGCTGGCCCGGCCCTGGTACCAGAAGTACGCCGACAACACCGCCCGGCTCACCTCCGCCCTGCAGTAGCACGGGAACGCCCTGCAGGGCGGCGGGCTGCTCGACCGTCCTGCTCGACCGTCCTACTCGACGACGGTGACGGTGGCGTCGGTGAGGTAGGGCTCCGCCTCGCGGTTGACGAGGTAGTTGGCGTTCTCCTCGTCGGTGAGCTGGTAGAGCCGCTCCCGGTCCCCGGGCTCGCTGAACAGGTCACCGGAGGCCACGGTGCCGGTGGCCTCGACCTCGTCGCCGGGACTCAGCTCGGCCGGCATGTCCGTCACGAAGACGACGGTCTGTTCGTCGCCCATGGTCAGGAACTCCTCGCCGTAGACGCCCTCCACCTCGTTGGTCAGGGTGATCTCCTCCCCGACCAGTTCCTCGGTGGAGACCTGGGACTGGTCCAGCTGGGTCAGCCGGGTCTCGTCCTGGCATCCGGTCAGCAGCAGGGCCCCGGCCACACCCGCGGCGGCCAGAGGCAGGGTGCGGTGGACCAGGGGGCGGTGGGTCAGGGGGCGGTGGGTCAGG
>NZ_LDNX01000057.1:0-81245 GCF_001027955.1 Kocuria sp. SM24M-10
TGGGCCGCGACGACGTCGTCGCGGTCCACCAGGGCGCCGTCGCCGCCTACCTGGCCGATCCCGCGGCGGGCCCCTGGGACCTGGTGCTCGCCGACCCGCCCTACCCGCTGGGCGAACGCGAGCTGAGCGCCGTGCTGGCGGCACTGGTGGGCCGGCTGGGCGAGGGCGGGGTGGTCGTGGTCGAGCGCTCCTCGCGCTCGCCCGAGCCGGAGTGGCCGTCCGGACTGCGCCGCTTCGAGCAGAAGCGGCACGGGGAGACCACCACGTGGTTCGCCGAGACGGCGCTCACATCCGCGCCGCCGCCCGGCGCGCCGCGCTGAGCAGGTGCGCCGCTGTGCGCCCCGGCCCTGACAAGATGCGACAGGCAACAACGAGCACGGGCCCGGCGGCCCGGGAGAGACGGAGGACGTCCATGAAGATCACGGTTCTGGGCACGGGCTACCTGGGGGCCACGCACGCCGCGTCGATGGCGGAGATGGGCTTCGAGGTCCTGGGCGTGGACGTGGACCCGGCGAAGGTCGAGGCCCTGTCCCGCGGGGAGCTGCCCTTCCACGAACCAGGACTGGGCGAGCTGCTGCGCAAGCACGTGGACACCGGGCGGCTGCGCTTCACCACCAGCTACGAGGAGGCCGGGGCCTTCGGCGACGTGCACTTCGTCGGCGTCGGCACGCCCCAGCGGCCCGGGTCCTTCGCGGCGGACATGCGCTACGTGGACGCCGCCGTCGGCTCGATCGCCGCGGCCGCCACGCGCGACTGCGTGATCGCCGGCAAGTCCACGGTCCCGGTCGGCTCGGCCCGGCGGCTGGCGGATCTGGCGAAGGCCTCGGCGCGAGACGGGGTGGACGTGTCCCTGGTCTGGAACCCGGAGTTCCTGCGCGAGGGCTACGCCGTGGAGGACACCCTGACACCGGACCGGATGGTGCTGGGCGCGGAGGAGCCGGCCGCGGAGGCCGTGATGCGCCGGGTCTACGCCCGCCAGCTGGAGGCGGGCGTGCCGCTGATCGTCACCGACTTCGAGACGGCCGAGCTGGTGAAGGTCGCCGCCAACGCGTTCCTGGCCACCAAGATCTCCTTCATCAACGCCCTCTCCGAGCTCACCGAGGCGGTCGGCGGGGACATCCGCACCCTGGCCGATGCGATCGGCCTCGACGAGCGGATCGGGCGGAAGTTCCTCAACGCCGGGGTGGGCTTCGGCGGCGGCTGCCTGCCCAAGGACATCCGGGCCCTGCGGGCGCGGGCCGCGGAGCTGGGCGTGGAGCAGTCGGTGCGCTTCCTGGCGGAGGTCGACGACATCAACGTCCGCCGCCGCGGGCACACCGTGGACACCGTCACCGCGATGCTCGGCGGCTCCGTGGTGGGCAAGCAGGTGGCCGTGCTCGGGGCGGCCTTCAAGCCCGACTCCGACGACGTGCGCGACTCCCCGGCCCTGGACATCGCCGCCCGGCTGCACTCGATCGGCGCCGAGGTGGCCGTCTACGATCCCAAGGCCAACGCCAACGCCGCCAAGCGCTATCCGCGCCTGGACTACGTGGACTCCCTGGCGGCCGCCGTCACCGGTGCGGAGGTCGTGGTGCTGCTGACCGAGTGGGCCGAGTTCAAGACGATGACCCCCGAGCAGCTGGACCCGCTGGTGGCCGTGCCGCAGATCCTGGACGGGCGCAACGTGCTCGACCCCGAGACCTGGACCGCCGCCGGCTGGGACTACCACGCCCTCGGCCGCCGGGCCCTCGCCGGTGTCGACAGCGACCCGGTCGGCGCCCGAAAAGCGCTCATCGGCTCTGACACAGCCCGATAAAGAAGGAGACCAAACTATGGAAAGCATCGCTCACATCCGGCTTCCTGTCCCC
Organism: Kocuria sp. SM24M-10; assembly: GCF_001027955.1. NCBI lineage: Bacteria > Bacillati > Actinomycetota > Actinomycetes > Micrococcales > Micrococcaceae > Kocuria > Kocuria sp. SM24M-10. The sequence continues at coordinate 1,848 of NZ_LDNX01000057.1, forward strand.
ACGACCACGATTCAGTTTTACGTCCGGAACACGGCCACGCGTGTTGAAAAGAAGCAATTGATCGCCACGGTGGAAGCCAGGGACACCGAGGGAGTGGCTTTGGAACCGGACCACTTCTCCTGGACCTTCTCCAAGGCTACAAACTCGCCGTATTGCTATCTGCCGACCATGGAGCCTCAGGGCACTTACCTGTTAAAGCCACTACTGCTCGATCGATCGGTGCACGAACTAATCGTCCGATTGACCCCTTGGGGAAAGTCGGACGTGGACGTCCCCGACGTCATCGCATCGCTGCACTACGTTTGCTCTCCCAACCGCTCAGCAAACTCGACCGCATCTGCGATCTCCGTAGCCGGGGTCGCCGAAATGGAGGCCGTCGCATGACCGACCGATCCACGACCGTCATCATGGACGCACAGGACTTCGATGAAGACCTGGTGCGCCGGTGTTTCGCCGGTGTCACCCGTCACCGAGCCATCATCGTCACGAGCGGCACCGACCAGCTCGACTTCCCACTGCCGAAGAACGTCAGCAGGCTCCACCTGAGCGACGGGCGCGTGAAGAACCGCGCGCAACGCATCAACCTCGCGGCCGGGGCGGCCGGGGCAGACGGCACGGAGTTCCTGAGCCTACTCGACGGCCCCGCCGAGCTCACCGACGAAGCCATCGAGGCCGGCCTACGCGTGATCGACGGACCCCAGCAAAGCCGAGTGGTGTCGGTCCTACCGTTTGTCGACTCGGGTCCGGCGCGCGAGGACTTCGCCGTCCGCGGTAGCTCGGGACCCGCGTTCGCCACCCGCCCGCGCATGAGCCGCGGCCGCCTGCTGACGCTCACCTTCTGGCAGTGGAACGCTGTGCGGGGACTCGACGAGAAGAGCACCGTTCCCAACGACTCCGAAAGCGAGCTTGTCTACCGCCTGACGTGGATGGGCAATTCGGTGAAGTTCCTCCCACCGCGCCACTGCCTCCTGTTCAGCATCGCACCGGGCGAGGCATCTGCGGCCGACGCCCGCTTCTGTCCGCCGGCGGACGCGGTGGCCATCCGGCAGACCCGCGCCACGGTCGAGAAGAACAAGCGACCCATCCGCAACCTGCAGTCCTGGACGTACCCGAGCAACCCCGACCGCCCCTTGGTCTCCGTAGTGATCTCGACCTACAACAGGGCCGACTACATCAAGGACAGCATCGACTCGGTGCTCGGTCAGACGTTCGGTGACTTCGAGCTCATCGTGGTCGACGATGGCAGCGAGGACGAGACCGTCGACGTCGTGCGCTCCTACCGGGATCGGCGCGTCCGCTTGCTGACACAGGAAAATCAGGGCATCGCAGCGGCCCGCAACGCCGCTGCCGCAGTGTCTCGCGGTTTCTTCACCGCAGTTCACGACGACGACGACATCATGCTCCCCGAGCGGTTGGCCACGAGCCTGAACGCCATCGACGACGAGCACCACGCCAGCTACGGGTCCTGGGTCAACTTCGACAACGAGACCGCAGCCATGGTGCTTCACACCACTAAGCAGGAGTTCATCCACGGTACCGTCTTCACCAACGGGCAGTCCCCCGGGCACGCTACGTGGCTGGTGCCCACGGCCTACGTGCGCCGCCTGAAATACGACGAGACGCTTTCCAGCGCGGTCGACCACAATCTGTCGATCCGCATGATGCGCAGCGGCGTGAAGTGGCAGCACACCGGAAAGATCATGTTCTTGCGCCGCATCCACCCCGCGCAGGTCAGCATCACCGACGTCAGCCGGCAGAAGTTCGCCGCCCACTTGACTCGTTTCACGGTTCAGGTTCCCGCCTCCTACGAGAACATCGCGGAGCTCAAGGAGAAGAGCAAGACCATCGGGTGGCCCGGAATTCCGGAGAAGGCGGACCTGCTGGGCCACCTCGCTCCATACCTGCCGGACCATCTTGTGTACCGCACGATGAAGGTCTCCGCCGCTGTCGCCAACAAGGCGCTCACTCTCGACAAGCTGGCGGACACGGGTTACGTCCTCGGCGAGGTCGATCACGACAACGACCGGAAGTTCGAGACCGGTGAACTTCTGGACTTGAAGATCCGGGACTTCCCGGTGCTGGCCGAGCACGGAATCACCGGAACGATTCACGCCACCCTCCGTCGCGACCTTTCCGAGGGCCGCGAAACGCCCGAATCCGGAGGTCAATGGGACGAGGCATACGCCGTGAGCCGTGCGATCTCGGACCGGGTGCCCACGTTATTGAAAGCGCTGAGCCGCAAGGGTCGCGAGCCGGCTCTACTGTTGTTGCCCGGCGAGGCGGATGTGCCGGTAAACGGCGCCGCCTCCCACCGGGAGTGGACCGTCGTGTTCGGACGGTCCCAGGCCGCCTCGTACAACGTCCTCGGGTACGAGGACATATCCGAGGCCGACAAACGGCTGAACGAACTGTCACCGGAGCTACGGGGCCAGGCCTTCCTGGTCGCCGAGGCACCGCTCACCGAATTCATCGAAGGAGCGAGGCAAGACGCATGAAGTGCACCTACGAGCGGGACAAGACCGGGCGATCGGGACTACAGATCCACTCCTACGATCCCCTGGATGCCAGGCCGGACGTCGATTTCCTCTACCTGGACGCCACCCCCAATGCCGTCAACGCCAACTACATCGCAGTGGCGACGGCGTTGGCGTTCGGCGACTACGTGGATGCGCGACTCCAGCTGCCCTACACCGGTGACCCCGAGACTGTGGCCGCCATCACTGACTACCTCTCGGACTCCGCCGTCTCCGTTACACCGGTCTCCGAGGATGCACAGATCAAGTCCTCCGGTGCGCTCGGGCTGTACGTTTCGGACGGCCCGGTGGCCCAGCGCGTTTCGAACAGCAACCGCCGCATCCACACCGTGGTGCTAAACCTGTTGCCGGCCGACAAGTACTTCGGCCGCTTGGCGACCATGTCCGGGATCGATGTGGGTTCCAACGCCTTCAACGCCTCGGCCATGGATGACGGTCATCCGCTGAACCTCAAGCGAGGTCTGGCGGTGGCGTTGATGTACGCGGCAGAACTGCAGGCGGGGACCATTCTTGTACCGCCCCGCCTGGCGGATCATGACCAGCTCGAGAAGTTGCGCCCGATGTTCGATGCGGTCGGGCTCGGACTGGAAATCGCGGTCCTCGATGACTGAGGCACTCGATCACAGCGTCCGGCACGTACTCCTCCCTGCATACACCGTGGCGGACTGGGGCGGACTGCACGAGAACGTCCTGTTCGCGGCCAAGGCTTGTCTGCACGCGGGACTGGCCGTGACGGCCGTCGCCCGGCCGGGCCAGTTCGCCGACGCGCTGAGGACTGCAGGAGCTGCCGTGGTCGAGGTCGACTGGGCCGCTTGGCGGAACACCGTGCCCCAGATCGTCGACGGCGGCCCCTACGACGTCATCTACACGCAACCATTCACGTCGCGGGAACTGTCGCTGGAGGTCTCGCGCCGTACGGGAGCGCCGGTCGTGGCGATGTTCCATGGGTTCAATCACGACTACGTATACATGTGGCATGACAAGGTTGAGGCCATCGGTGTGACCGCCGAAGTGCTGAGGGACTTCCTCGTGGACTTCTGCCGGGTGCCGGCGAAAAAGATCACCGTTGTCCCCAACGGCATTCCGAACGAGCGGTTCGACGCGGCAATGCCCGCGCGCCAGGAGAAAATCGCCGACGGACAGTTGCACATTCTCCTCGCGTCGAGGCTGACTCCAGATAAGCGCAGTCAGATGGACGTGCTGCGCCGGCTCGCAGAACCGTTGACGGCGGCGCACCCCGACCTTCAAGTGGTGGTCGACGTGCTGGGCGGCGGGCCCGAAGAGCTGCGCATCCGCAGCGTGCTGGACGACCTGGAGCAAGCCTTCCCCAATGTCCAGGGCCAGATGCACGGCTGGGTGGACGCCGCGGTGTTGCCAGAGTTCCTCAAGCGCTCCTACCTCAGCATCACCGCCGGCCGGGCCGGATTGCAGAGCATGGTCGCGGGGACGCCCACAATCGCCGCCGGTGCGCGAGGCATCGTGGGGCCGGCGTGGGGCGAAAATCGAGCAGCGGCCATCGCGTCGAACTTCGGTGACTACCCCATCCGTGGAGGCAGTGAATGGTCTTACGACCGACTCTTCCGTGACCTCGCGGATGCCGACCGGTATTCGTCCATTCAGGAGGAGTCCCGCAGGGCCTTGCACGACCGAATGCAGAGTGCCATCGACGCCAGGGTCCTCCAGGTGCTCACCGGGCGACATCACGCATGTGAATAAGACGAGCCCGGTCCACGGCCATACCTCCGCCGACAAATCAAAAAAATGCCTCAAGGGGATTAGGAAAACAGTTTTTACGGTCCCCGTATTCACGGCCTCCCGCCTGTCTGCAGCATCGACACTCGCTCAATTAGCCGGGAATACATCCTCGGGCAATCGCCGCACATGCTGGTTACGCTCCACTTTGACGGGTTTTGAGCTAAATCAATCCCAACTAACAAACCAGCCATCCCAACACAGGGAACACATTCTTCTGCCTAGAAAACATTACCAGTTGATATTGTTTCCCATTCGCAAGGGTCACAGCACCTGCCGCGATAGCAAAAAGGCCACATACAACCTGACTTTAGTACACTGATGGAAGGAAACGGCATGCACAAAGGAGTCAAGGCTGGCACACTGACCGCCGCGGGCGTCGCCCTGGTCATCGGAGGGCTCAGTGCCTGCTCGTCGTCCCCGGACGCAAGCGGGCTACACCAGGCAACCAGTACCAACATGTCATCCACCGATGCCACGGGCGAGAATACGCAGATGGTTGCCGATCTCACTTCGTCCGAGTTCTTGACACCGGAGCGATTTGAAGCGCGTTGGAAAATCAGCCCAAAGGATGCCGTCTATGACGCCTCTCGGACCAGGTACACCACAGCCGAGGAATTTCGTAAGGCACACGATGGCGAGAGCCATAAGGACTGGTACCGAAGAGTTGCCAAAAAGGAATATGCGTCGTACCTTGAGGAAAAAATCGACGAAATCGACGGGTAAGAAATAACCCGAATTTCATACGGCGGTGCCCCTCGGGCGCATGTGGAGCGCACCGCTCTTACGCTGCCAGCCCCGCAGTATTCAGCGCCATTGTCAAATCGGAAGAACACGCTTCTGGCGTATGGTAGCTAGAGCACTCGCCCCCTCTAACCGAGCGTGCGCCCGAAAGTGACGGTGTGGGGACCGCCTCGCCATGGCGGGCTCCGGTATTAACAGCGATTACCGAGCATCATTAGCCCCACACGGTCATGCCCAACGTAGCCAACGAGAAGCCTTGTCTACTTGTTTGAGAGGACACGCCTGCTGCTTCGGGCGTCTACACACGGTCATCCAGCAATCGGCATCCGCAACCCCTTTGACCCGCGCCATGTCTAGCTAACGCCGTCTCCCCGAAGAAGGCACCCATATTTCATTGTCAGCCAATGAACACGCCTTCTCTCACCGACGCACCCACAGACGTGGAGGATATACTGATAGAAGTGTGTCAGCACTAACTACACTCGACGTGCTTCGCAGGCGGGTCGGACCGAGCCCATATGAGTTGCCGACAGGAAAAAAGGAAGGCATTATGAAATTCATAGAACACCTAAAAAACCGTGGCGAAGGCCGCGAGCACCCTCAGCCGCCCTGGCACTTGCACGACAAGCTGAAATGCTATGACTTTTGTGATGTCGTCGGAATTCCTACAGTCAAGGTCTTGCGTAATTTTAGGCACCCTTCCGATATCGTCCTTGAAGGCCTTCCTGATGAATTTGTATTGAAGCCCACGTATCATTCGTCGTCCATTGGCGTAATGGTTTTGTCCAGGACCGACAATGGCTTTTACGACGCCATGACCCGCAAGGAGTTGACGCTCCACGACATCATTGAGAAACAACTGAAGATCCATGACGAGCATCCCAAAAAAGACGGGAAGCCCACCATCGTGGAGGAAAAAATTGTCGACTCAGGCGGAGGCCTCATTCCGCAGGACTACAAAGCGTACTGCTTTCAGGGAGACGTCGCCTTCATTCTTCAGCTCGACCGGAACGACGGTCGCACCCGGGTCGCCTGGTACGATGGCAATTTCGTACCCATTACCGATGATCGAATCTACACCAATGAAAAGTACTTGACCTTGAAGGAACCCTGTCGACCCGTTGAATGGTCGCGCCTGCTCGCCCTGGCAAAACGCGCTTCAACAGCGGTCCCAACGCCGTTCGCAAGCATCGACATGTATGCGACAACACGGGGACCTGTACTTGGGGAAATCACTTTGGTACCCGGGGGATTCTACTTCGGCAAATACTTTGTTCCGTCCGAAGCACAGGACACCGTGGCTGGAAAAATGTGGGAAGAGGCCCTCGTTCGACTCGGACGTTAGACGTCTAAGGCATCGATCGAAAGTGATACGTCGCGATGCATCGCTTTTTGCGTGTCTGTTATTGCCTACGCCAACCCCTACACGAATGGAGTGCCGCACCGAGTACCGCACGATCGGGCACTGAACCGACCTCCCGATCTACGCCTCCGTGACATTGGGTCACGTGTCATTTAAATTCCTGGTAACCACAAAAAAACATTGATAGGTGAATAAGATATGTCCCCCATACCCCTCCACGACCTTGAGGAGGGCGGCCTCAATGCTCCGATTGCAAACGTCGCCACCCTGGATGAATTTTCCCCTGATTCCAAGCTAGGCGCCTCACGATACAGGCACGAGCTCCCCGGAGGAAAGCCTCTCGATGCTCTGCTTGTCAACAAGGGTAGCGACATTCTAGTCGTAAACCTGCACGGCGCCCTGGATCTCAAGACCCAGACGCCGCCCCGGTTTGAACGGCTGAGGTCGATCAGTCAGTTCGACGTCAGTGCTTTGTATTTTTCCGATCCGACTATCCTTTTGGGTAAATCCATGCAGCTCGCATGGTACACAGGCTGGGACGGGGTGGACGTGCAGCAGATCATTGCCGATTGGTCCCTGATCGCGGCCCGATCGATCGGCGCCACGCGCATCGTTTTTTCTGGTTCGAGCGGTGGCGGATTTGCCGCTCTTCAGGTATCGGCCCTCACCCCCGGTTCTTTGGCTGTGCCCATAAACCCGCAAACTTCTATCTATGGGTACTTGGCGGATAATAAGTATTGGGGGCCCCAACACACCTACCTGCTCGCCGTTTGGCCACAAATAGCTCCTGGCGGGTTATCCTCCGTGGACTTTTCCAAGGACTGGACTGCTGTCCTCGACGATCGAGTGTCTGCGATGCGTAGATATGAGCATCCATTGGATAACTACGTTTTTGCTGTAATCAATCGCAACGAATTTCATTATCAAAAGCACTGGTTGCCTTTGTTGGGGGCTGCGGCCCGCGGTGGTAACCTCGGACGCTTTTGGGTACAGGAGTATGAGGGCTCCCTTCGCCACAATCCGCCTTCGCCCGAGCAGTTTCGCATCGGCCTCGCCGCAGGCCTACAGAAAGCGGTAGAAATCCCTCCTGCCCTTTGACGGGAAGCCGCACAATGCTAAGGACGCCCAACAAGTTACTTGCCAGGATTCTTTGTGAGCTTCGGCATCCGCTTTCATTGCTGCATACATTCGCATGGTAGTCATTAGCAGTTTCCAAGACTCTAGTTCCGAGGGGTTGAAGTAATCCAACGATTGGCGGGGTGAGATCGTGGGTCATGGCAGATCACCCTGCGGCCCCGTTGCCGTTGCGCCAGGGCGACCGGAAGACGCTGTAGCGGCTGATGCGCTCTACCTCGGTGCGGGCGGGTTGGCCCAGTGGGCGCGAATCGTGCCGTTGGCCGACGACGGGTTTTCAACACCGGAATTACTCAAGAGGTCGGCACGATCCGCAACACCGTGATTACCTGGCTGGCCCGATGCAGGCAAGCCGGCATCGCCGGGCCGGCCGACCAGGAGCGGTTGGGGCGGTCGCGGCGGATTGACCACCAGGCGAGCGCGACCCCCGCGGTGCCCGCCGAAAAAGCTCGGGGTCGCCCGCTGCTCATCCCGGCTGCTGGTCGCCCGGCCAGGCATCGACCTCACCATGGTGGCCAAGGTCGTCGACGGCGTGGGTCTTTATCTGGTCCCGCCGGAGAACGCAATCATGCTGTGCGTGGAGTAGAAGCCCAGATCCAGGCGCGCGAGCGCATCTCCGCGGCGTTGCCGATGAAGCTGCAAAAGCCTGCAAGGGCCACCCGTGACTACATCCGGCACTGGACCTCAACCATGTTCGCGGCTTTGGGGATCGCCATCGAACATGTCACGGCCGCGTGCAAGCCGTGGCACCGGCGCCAGGAGTTCCTGGCCTTCCTGAAGCAGGCGGCCCGGGCTTACTCGGATCAGTAACTGCGCCTGGTGCTGGACAACGACGCGGTGCACAAGACCCCCGCCGGAGTTGGCCTTGCTGGCGGCGAATCTGCGGTTCCGGGTACACGACACACCGACGACGGCCTCGTGTTCAGACCTCGTGGCGATGTGGTTCGGCGTCATTGAGCGCCTGGTACATTACCGAGCCGACGTCGCCTCAGTCCCAGACGCAACGAGCGGATCGGGGCCTTTGTCACCGGCTGGAACGACCGCTGCCACCCCTTCGTGTGGACCAGGACCAGCACCAAAATCCTCAACAGAGCTAACCGCTCAACCACTTTAAAGACGGGCCACTCGTCAGTTATTCGTAACCGACCACTGGCCCATGGGCTTCCGAATTCGTGCATGGCTTAGACGTCTAGGTGTTCCAGCACAGCTCCGAACAACTTGACCTCGCCACTGGCCAGAGCGTGGGCGTCGCTGACGTCCCACGTGTGGTGCCCGGTGCCGCGGTACTGCCGGAAGTTGAAGCGGTCGCCGGAGTAGATCCGGTGCCCCGCGTCCACCGCGGCCGCCAGGAACGCGGAGTCCTCCCCCGTGGTCCGGCGCTCGAAGGGGATCCGCTCGAACACCGCCCGGTGGCCCGTGATGGTGGGGCCCATGACGAAGTCCGTGAACCGGTGCTCGCGCTCGGCGAAGCGCAACAGGGTGGCGTCCTGGGAGGCCACGTACATGTAGTGGGCCTGCTTCCCGACCAGGTCGGCGCCGGAGTAGCGCAGGGCGTGGAGCTGGTCGAGCAGGTAGTGCGGGCCGTACCAGTCGTCGTCGTCCATCTTGGCCAGCACCTCCCCGTTGGAGGCGCGCACGGCCAGGTTGAGGCACTCCCCCAGGCTCGAATCGTCCCCCGCCTCCAGGACCCGCACGGTGCTCAGCCCGGAGGCGGCCACGAGCTCGGCGACGCCGTGGGCTACAGGGTCGAAGCCGTGGCAGACCAGGACCAGCTCCGGGTCCACGCCCACCTGGGCCGCGACCCGGCCCAGGGCGTGCCCGAGCTGGTGCGGGCGGTTGGTGCTCAGCAGCACCGACACGCTGGGCAGCCGCGGCGCAGGCGTCTGCCCGGGCAACGCCGCGCTCAGCACCTGGGCCACCCGGTGGCTGTAGGTGTGCTCGGTCCAGATGGTCCGCTGGGCGCGGTGCACCATCCGGTCGGCCAGTTCGGGGCTGCGCACCAGAGCCCGGACGAGGTCCCCGGCGTGCTCGCGGTCCTCGGCCACCGGCAGCTCGTCGGCGGGAAAGTAGTGGCGGATCGCCGCGGACGGGGTGGACACCACCGGGGTGCCGGAGGCGGTGATCTCGAAGATCCGCCGGGCGCACATGCTCGGGGAGTCCACCACCGAGTTCACGTTGAGGAATACCTTGTAGGCCTTGTAGGCGGTGAGCATCCGCTCGTAGGGCAGGGAGCCGACCACGCGCTCGTCCAACGGGGCTGGGAACTGGTAGCGCTCGTCGTCGCCTAGATAGCGGGAGAAGATCTCCAGGCCGTGCTCCATGCGGGGACTGACGTCCGCGGCCCCGCCCAGCAGCAGGTCCATCTGCGCCCGCCGCTCCGGGTACTTGTGAGCGAAGTACATCCCGGCGAAGGCGACGTCCCGGGCGTGGAACCCTCGGGCGGGACGGACCGGGCGGTGCACGGCGGGCTGGGCGGCGAAGGGCAGCACGCCCACCCGGTCGTGTCCCAGGTCCCGGACGTAGGACTCCACCCGCCCGGAGTCGGTGGTGAAGACGTGGTCGAACAGGCCCGCGCACTCGAGGAAGTCCTCGTAGTGCGGCGGGTCCTCCTTGTTCCAGAACACCGTGGGGATGCCCTGCTCCCGGCAGTGGGCCAGCAGGTCCCGGAACGGCTGCTTGACCCCGGAGGCGCCGGTGAGCTGGTACTGCCACTCGTCCCCGTTGCCGTGCCAGGCGGACTCCACGAACAGCAGGTCCACCGGCTGCGCGGCGAGCTGCTCCCGCCACCCGTCTCGCGTCAGGGGGACCTGGTTCCACTCGTAGGCGAAGGCGCGCCGGGAGAAGTCGTCGAGGATCACCGCGGCGGTGACGCCGGGATGGACGGGGGCCCGCTCGGGCCACTGCGCGGGGGCGAAGTCGAGTCCGCCGGCGGCCCGGGTGGCGGCCGCCGGGACCGCGGCCGGCACCCGCAGCCGTCGCCGGTACTTCGCCACGGCGCGGGGGCCGCCGTGGCGCAGGTGCCACAGGGCGGTGCGCAGCACGAACGGCGACGCCGGCGCCGTCATGCGGTCCCGTCCTGGGGCGGTGTGTCCCGCGGGGCGGAGACGTCGTCGAGGACGGTCCCGATCATGTCGCGCCGGGCGTCGTCCCGGATCCGCTCCCCGCTGCGGTTGTTGCCCGCGGCGAGCTCCTGCATGAAGCGCTCGTAGACGGGAATGACGTCCTCCGGGCTCCCGTCCATGACCAGGGCGCCCTCGTCGATCCACACCACCCGGGAGCACATCTGCCGGACCTCGCCCATCGAGTGGGAGACGAAGAGGATGCAGCCGGCCTGGTCCCGGATCTCCTGCATCCGCGCCTTGCCGCGGTCCTGGAACTGGGCGTCGCCGGTGCCCAGCGCCTCGTCGAGGATGAGGATCTCCGGGTCCGTGGCCGTGGCCACGGCGAACCGCAGCCGGGCGGCCATCCCGGAGGAGTAGGCCTTCATCGGCCAGTGCAGGGCCTTGTCCAGGGCGGCGATGTGCACCAGCTCGTCCATCTTCGCGTCCACCTGGGCGGGGGTCATGCCCTGGGCCAGGCAGCCGAGGCGGATGTTGCGCTCCCCGGACAGTGCGGGGACGAGCGAGACGTTGACGCCGAGCTTGGCGGGGGTGCCGGCGGCGTAGACCCGGCCGGAGGTGGGGTTGAGCTGCCCGGCGACGACGTTCATGAGGGTGGACTTGCCCGAGCCGTTGCGGCCGATGAAGCCGACGGACTCCCCCTCGGCCACGGCGAGGGTGACGCCGTCCAGCGCCCGGTTGCGCACGATGGGCGGGCGGCCCAGGGCCCGTCGCGCCAGGCGGACGGCGCGGGACACCGGGACCTCCTCCCCGCCTCCGGTGCTGGTGACGGTGTAGACGACCGTGACGTCGTCGACGACCACGGCGGGGTTGCGGATGGCGCCCCGGCGCCGGGCCGCGGCGGCGGGACGGGTCTCAGCGCTCATTGGCGTAGCTCTCCTCGTTGCGCCAGAACACCCACAGGCCCACCAGCCAGGTGCCGAGAGCGGCGACCACCAGGACGGTCCACTGCCACCAGGCCGGGGTGACGCCGTAGAGCAGGCAGTCGCGGCTCATGGACAGCACCTGGTAGAGCGGGTTGGCCTCGAAGAGCAGGAGCAGCCGCTCGTCCTCCACGAACCGGGAGGGGTCGTAGAAGATGCCGGAGGAGTACATCCAGATCCGCATGAAGAAGGACAGCAGGTTGCTCACGTCCGGGATCCGGTGCACCAAGGGGGCCATGAGCATGCCGAAGCCCCAGTTGAAGATGCTCTGCAGCACCACGATGGGCAGCAGCAGGAACCACCGCCACGTCACCGGCTCCAGCGGTGGGATGACCAGGACCATGACCAGCATCGCCGCGAGCACGAACCCCTGGCTCATGAACTCCCGCAGGTTGATGGACAAGGGCAGGGCGGCCCGCGGGAAGCTGAAGCCGCGGATCAGGGCCCGGCCCGAGGCCATGGACCGGGCGCCGGCCACGATGGCGCGGGAGGAGTAGGTGAACATCATGATGCCCACCAGCAGGTAGGCGATGAAGTTGTCGACGCCACGTCCCGTGCCCAGCAGCAGCCCGAAGATGAGCAGGAACGTCAGGCCCAGCAGGACGGGGTTGAGCACCAGCCACGCCTTGCCAAGCATGGTGTGCTCCTGGCTCACCGAGAGCCGCACGCGAGCGTCGTAGAGCACGAAGTGGCGGCTGCCGTACAGCCGGACAAGGTACTCGGTCAGCGGGGGCCGAGCGCCCACGGCGTTGAGCTGGGACGAGTCGAAGCCCACGGTGCGCGGCGCCGGGCCCGAGCTGAACCAGCAGGCTCGCTCGGGGGTGAACCGCAGGATCACGCGGAGGCCTCCTGGACGGTGTCGGGGCTGGTCAGACGCTGGTAGGCCTCCACCGTAGCGCAGGCCACCGTGTCCCACGTCCGTTCGGCGAGGACACGCCGCCGGCCCTCCTCCCCCAGGCAGCGGCGAACGGCGGGGCACTGCAGGAGCATCTCGAGCACCGTGGCGAGCGTCTCCGGGTCCTCCGCGGGCGTCAGCAGGCCGGTGATCCCGTCCGCCACGATCTCGGCGAGGGCGGGCAGCGCGGAGGCCACCACGGGGGTCGCGGTCGCCAGTGCCTCCACCGGCTTGAGCGGGGTCACGGCGCGGGTCACGGCCCGGTCCTTGCGCGGGACGACGAACACGTCGAAGGCGTGGTGGTAGAGCACCGCCTCGTGCCGCGGAACCCGGCCGGGGAACCGGACCCGATCGGCGATGCCGAGCTCGGCGGCCAGGGCCTCCAGCCCCGGGCGGGCGGCGCCGTCCCCGACGACGACGACGAGCAGCTCGGGGATCTGCGGCGCCAGGATCGCCGCGGCGCGCAGCAGGTCGTCGAGGCCCTCGTACTCGACCACGCTGGTGACGGTCCCGAGGACGCGGGCATTTCCGGGCAGGCCGACCGCCCGGCGGGCCTGCCCGAGCGGCAGCGGCTCCTCCAGGTACACGTCCCCCACGGCGTTCGGGGCGATCCTCGGGGTCACGGGGCCCGCCGGCTGCCGGTGGGCCAGGGCCTGGACGCGCTCGCTCATCGTCCGGCCCAGGGTCGCCACGTCGTCCGCGGAGGCCACGGCCTCGGCCTCCCGGGCGCCGAAGAGCCGGTACCGCTCGCTCTCGGCGGCTTCCGCGGGCCGGGACGAGGCCCAGGTGTCGGCCAGCTGTCCCCGGACCTCGTACACCCACGGGATGCCCAGCGCCTCGGCCACCGCCCGGGTCACCAGGGCGTTCACGAAGTGGGTGGTGGTGTGCAGGACGGCGGGCCGCGTGCGCAGGGCCAGCTGCAGGACGGCCTCCGCCTCCTGCTGCAGGCGCCCGGTGGCGGTCCCCGCCAGGCGGGCGGGCAGGATCCGGTGGTAGTGGACGCCGTCGACGTCGTCGACCGTTCCCGCCGCGAACTTGCCGACCTGCACGGGATAGCCCGGTCGCGTCACGGCTGTCACGGTCCAGCCACGGGCGGCGGTGGCGGTGAGCAGCGAGTGGGTGCGCTGGGTGTAGCCGCTGTGGGTGTGCGGCAGCGAGTTCGTGAGGACGTGCAGCACCGAGGTGGGCTCCGGGCGGTAGCCGATCACGGTCATCAGCGTGGGCCGCCACCCGGAGAACAGCCGCAGCTCGTCCTCGTAGCGGCGCAGCTGGCGCCGCTCCCCCGGGGTGGCGCGCCCGGCGGCCACGGCCCGGCGCAGGCCGACGACGGCCTCCGACATCCGGCCCAGGTGCCAGTCCCGGCGGGCCTTGGTCCCGGCGCGGCCGGGCGCGTGCGCGGGCACGAGGTCGAGGAGCCGGTCGGCCTCCTCGACCCGTCCCATGGAGAGCGCGACGTCGGCCAGGCGGCGGGTGGTCGCGTCGCCGAAGCGTCCGTCCTCCGCGCCGCTCAGCCGTTCGACCGCCCGGTCGTCCCGCCCCAGCACGTGGGCGGCGGTGGCCTCCGTGGCGGGCCACGGAGCCGCCAGCAGGGCCCGCGCCGCGGGGCGCACGGCCCGGGCGGGCAGGCGCCGGGCCACCTGTGTCCAGAACACCACGGGGTCGTCGGTCAGGTGCTCCCGCACGGTGGCGGCCGTCATGGTCGCGTTGGCGCCGAGCCGGCGCAGCGGTGGGAGGGCGCGGCGGCGCGCCGCGGCCTCACGCGGCACGGTGGTCTCCCACGGCCGCGGCCGCCGCGCGTCCGCGTGCCACGGCGTCGGCGCGCACCGGGCGCGAGGACCCGGTCTGCGGGGAGGTGCGGGGAACCGGGCCGGCTCCCGCCGCGGCGACGAGGGCCCGCAGGTGGGCGTCGTACCGGGCCGCCAGGTCGGAGTACTCCGCGTGCTCGGCCACCCACGCCCGGCCGGAGGAACGGGGCCGGAGCCGGGCGGGGTCCTCGATCAGGTTCTCCCACAGGCGGGCGACGTCGGCGGGGCGGCCGCTGACGACGTCGCCCTCCCCGGCGTCCGCGAACACCCGCGCGGCTTCCCCGCGCACGATCGCGGTGATGTGCCGGCCCACGGAGAGCACCTCGTAGGTCTTCGAGGGGATCGTGGCGTCGAAGGACTTCCAGTCGTCCCGCAGGGACACCACCACCGAGTCCGCCTCGGCGTAGCGCTCGAAGACCGCGCTGCCGTACTCGGGGGGCAGGAAGCGCACCGGGGCCTCCAGCCGGGACGCGAGCTCCTGCAGAGAGTCCTTCCGGCTGCCCTGGCCGACCATGGTCAGGCGCATCCGGTCCCCGACCAGCGCCGCGGCCTCCACGAGGCGTTCGAGGTTCTGGCTCTCCCCGTGGTTGCCCAGGTACAGGACCTCCAGCCGTTCGCGGCCCCGGGGAGGAGGAAGCAGCCGCGGTGTGTTCCCCAGCACCACGCCGTTGCGGATCGCGACCACGGAGCGCACGCCCCGCTCGCGGAGGGTCCGGGCGAAGCCCTCCGTGACGGTGACCACGAGGTCGGCGTGGTTCTGCACGCACTCCACCACCCGGTTGATCAGGCTCTTGCCGCCGCTGCGCACCAGGTTGGCGTCCTCGGCGAGGTTGGGCCAGGCGTCCCGCATCTCCACGACGAAGGGCACACCCTTGAGCCGGGCCAGCAACCAGCCCGAGGCCAGCAGCGGCAGGGAGGGCGCGGTCACCAGCACGACGTCGGCGGGCCCGGTGAAGAGCCCTCGCACGGCCGAGGCGGCGGCGGTGAACAGCTGGTCGGCGAGCTTGCTGCCCCGGCCGTGCCCGGTGCTCAGGTTCGGCACCCGGTGGATCGTCTCCCCCTGCGGGCCCGTCGTACGACCCCAGGCGGACCGCTGCACGGTCGTCTCGGCCGCTCCGTGGAAGCGCGGGGCCGGCGCGAGGAAGGACACGTCCCAGCCGGAGGGGACGAGGTACCGGGTCAACGACGACCAGCGCCGTTGCGGCGGCGAGTGCTCGGGCCAGTACGAATGGGTGAGCACGAGCAGGCGGAGGGGACGGGGGGTGTGCTGCATGGCTCTCTCGCGGGGGTCAAGAGGCGCCGTCCCGGTGGAGCCGGGGCGAGCTGCGGATGGGACGCCCGCCGCACAGGGGATGCGGGAGCGGACGGTGGTCGGTCAGTTCAGAGTAGCAACATACTCATCCATATTGTCCTCCGAAATGGCGACACCGATGTCCTGCATGGCCTGTTCGTCGGCGACGATGATGGACTGGCCGTCCGGCGAGACGCCGATGCCCTGGTTGGGCACGGTGAGCATTTGGATGTCGCCCGCGCTCAGCCCGGCCAGGTCGGGGGCCAGTCCGGTGATCCACCCGGCGTCGAGGCCGTCGCTGACCTCGAGATAGGGCGAGAACTCGGCGACCACGCGGTGCAGGCGCCCCGGGTTGGTCAGCGTCTGCGTGCTGGCGAGCTGGTCCATCACCGCCTGCACGTAGGCGCGCTGGTTCTGGACGCGCTGGAAGTCACCGTCCGCGAACGCGTAGCGCTCCCGGACGAACTCCAGGGCCGTCTCCCCGTCCATGGTCTGGGGACCCTGCTCGAAGACGATGTTCTTCTCCCGGGAGACGAAGTCCTGCGGGACGTCGACGGTGACGCCGCCCATCGCGTCGGTGAGACCCTGGAAACCCTCGAAGTCCACCTCGGCCACCTGGTCCACACGGGTGCCGAAGAGGTCCTCCACGGTCTGCACCATGAGGGCCGTACCGCCGTGGTCCAGGGCCGCGTTGATCTTCGCCTCGCCCACGCCGGGGATCTCCACCCACGTGTCGCGCATGATCGACAGGACATAGGCCTCGCCCCCTTCCTCGGGGACGTGCACCAGCATGATCGCGTCGGCCCGCGCCCCGGCCTCCTCCTGCGCCTCGACCCGGCGGTCGGCGCCCAGGAGCAGCACGGTGGTGCCCCGGTCCATGGTCGAGCCCGCGCTGGGGCGGGCGGATTCGGCGGGAAAAGCCTCGCCGAGGGTCCGCTTGCGGTCGTCGAAGGTCCGGCCGAGGTTCCACACGAAGAGCCCGGCGAGCAGCACCAGGACGAGCAGCAGCGTCACCAGGACGAGCAGGACGGTGCGGACCGGATGCCGCCGGCGCGGTGCGGGGTCGGCTCGGGTGAGGTCACGGTCGTCGATCGACATGGGCGCTCCGGGATAGGTGGTCATCAGGGGGGGGCGGTCCCGGTCCGGCGTCGGACGGGGACCGCTGGGCGACATCCTACGGCGTCGCCCCTGGTGGCGGCCCCGGACCGCACCGCGCAGGCGGGGCGAGCGCGGCACCGGACGCCGAAGCACCTGTCAGGGAACGCGCGCGATCCACTCCGGGGTGGCGAACTTGGCCGCCACGAGCTCGCGAGCGGCGGCGGCCTCGGCGGCGCTCACCGAGCCTTCCACGGCCGCGTAGCGCCCGGAGAACACCTCCATCAGCTTCTCGACGACCGCCTCCCGGGACATCCCCGTCTGCCGGCGCAGCGGGTCCACCCGCTTCCGGGCGGAGCGATGGCCCTTGTCGGAGAGCTTCTCGCGGCCGATCCGCAGCACCTCGGTCATCTTCTCGGCGTCGATGTCGTAGCTCATGGTGACGTGGTGGACCATGCCCCCGCCCGCGAAGCGCTTCTGTGCGGCGCCGCCGATCTTCCCGTGCTCGGTGGCGATGTCGTTGAGCGGGACGTAGAACGCCTCGAGCCCCATCTGGCGGAACGCCTGCATGACCCACTGGTCGAGGAACGGATAGGACTCGGTGAAGCTGATCCCGTCCACCATGGTCTGCGGCAGGTAGAGGGAGTACGTGATGCAGTTGCCGGCCTCCATGAACATGGCCCCGCCGCCGGAGACGCGGCGCACCACCGAGATCCCGTGCCGGCGCGCGCCCTCCGGGTCGACCTCGTTGCGCAGCGACTGGAAGGAGCCGATGACCACGGAGGGCTCCTCCCAGTCCCACAGGCGCAGCGCCGGGCGGCGGCGGCCGGCGCCCACCTCGCGGGCCAGGACCTCGTCGAGGGCCAGGTTGTCCAGGGTGGGCCGGACGGTGGGCGGGATGACTTCCCACTCGTGGTCCTCCCAGGTGGTGGCCCGGGCGAGCGCGCGGCGCACGGCGGTGGCGACGGCCTCCGGGGAGAAGCCGAACAGCACGGCGTCCTCGGCCAGCGCGGTGCGCACGGCCGCGACGATCTCGTCCCGGGTGGCGTCGGTGCTCAGGCCGGTGAGGGCGGCGTTGATGTCGTCGAGGGCCTCGTCCGGTTCCAGGAAGAAGTCCCCGTTGATCGAGACCTGGCTCAGCCGCGTCCCGGATACCGTCAGGTCCGCGACCACGAGCTTGCCACCGGGCACCTTGAACTCCCCGTGGTGCCGTTCCTGCTGGTTCATCCATGTCCTCCCGCGTCGTCCGCTGCCGGTCCCGGCCAGCCTACGCCCGGGTCATCGTGAGCACCGTGACGGTGCCGGGGTTCAGGGAGATCGTCAGCTCCTCGGTGCCGGGTTCGGCCCCGGCGACCCGCGGCCGCTGATCGGCAGGGATCACGGGCAGCCCCCAGCCGTCGACGGAGACGTGGCCGGGGCCGATCTCGGTGAGCGCGGTGTCGAGGTCCTGCGTGCGCCCGTCGGCGTCCTCGGTGCGCCGGTCCCCGCTGTCGGGGTCCACGTCGAAGAGCTGTGCGGTGGGGAACGCCGCGTCCCACTCGGGTCCGCCCAGCTGGCTCATGACGGCGTCCCGGTAGGCGAACGGCAGGCGCAGGGTCACCGGGGTGCGCTCGGCGGTGGCGGGGTCGGCGAAGTTCGTCACGGCCACGGTGACCTGCTCCCGGCCGTCGTCGCCCGCGCCGTGGTCGACGGCGTAGGCGGTGACGTCCTCGCTGCCCGCCACGGTGGTGGTGAGGAAGTCGCCGTCGGGAATCTGCCCCACCAGGGCCGTGCCGAGGTGGTTGGCGCGCAGGGAGAAGGCCTCCCCAGCGTCCCCCCGGGTGCCGGAGGCGCACACGGGGGACATGGGCGGCCCACCGGCGCACTGCTCCAGGGAGGAGTGGTGGACCAACCGCTCCACCCCGAGGGACTGCGCGCGCAGGGAGTATTCGGCGGCGAAGACGGCCGCGCCGAGGGTCTGCGTGATGTCGTTGCTGCCCAGGCACGCGGAGACCGAGGTCTCGGTCAGCCACACGGGCACCCCCGCCGCCCGCGCCTGGTCCACGGCGATGCCCAGGAACCGGTCGACGTTGTCCCGGGTATACCCGGCCACGAGGTTGTCCATCGTCGGCTCCTGGCGGGGTGTGCTGCCGTCGCACGAGGAGAGCGGGTACTGGTGGGCGGCGAGGACGAGGTCCTCGATCCCGGAGTCCAGGACCGCCTCCCACCAGTCGGGGGCGTAGGCGCCCGGCGCGGTGATCGTGGTCCCCGACACCTCGGCGCGGATCGCCTCCGTGTAGGCGGTGAGGTCCTCCAGGTACGCGGGGATGTCCCACCCCTCGTCCTTGATGGTGAGCCGCTCCCCCTCGCCCTTGTAGTAGCCGTTGGGCTCATTGCCGACCATCACCGCGATCAGGTCGTCCCCGAAGGCGTCCTGTGCGTGGTGCACGAGCTCGGCAGCGCGCTCCGGGTCCTCGGTGGCGAGGTTGGCGCCCAGGACCACCTTGGAGCCGGTGGCCTCGGCGAAGCCGGCGACCCGGTCCAGGTCTGCGGGGTCCACCGTGGTGAGCTGCTCGCCCGGCCGCAGCGGCCAGTCCGTGGGCGGTTCCTCGTTCTGCGCGGTGAAGAAGAAGCGGCGGTCCACGGAGTTGCCGCCGAAGCGCAGGGTGGGACGGTCCATCTGGCCGACCAGGTGCACCAGGTCGGTGTTCTCGGCGCTGAGGCGCTCATCGGCAAGGTCCGTGGCCTCGAAGGACAGGCCCACGCCGCCGTGGGCGTAGTCCTCGCCCGTGGGCTCGGCGGAGACCGTGACGGTCGCGCTGTCCTGCGGCTGTCGATCCGCTCCGGGAAGCACGGGCTGACGGTAGTGCTCGGGCAGCTCCCGCCGGTCGGCGATCTCGGACGGGTCGAGCGCGGTGAGCGGGAGGGCTGCAGTGGCCGTCGGAGCGTCCGGGGCGCCCGGCACGGTGGCGCTGTCGCCACATCCACCCAGGGCCAGGACGAGGCTGACGGCGAGCAGGGGCAGGGAAGGACGGTGCACGAGGAGGCTCCTGGGGGCGGAGGGGGGCGGCAACCCTCACTGTAGCCGCCCGGGCGGCGGCCGCGCCGGGATCCACCACTGGCCCGCCGGCGTACCGTGCGTCACCGCCCGGGCACGACGCAGGCCCGGACCGATCCGGTCCGGGCCTGCGTGCGGCGCTGCGGGATCCCGCGGGCGGGACGGGCGTCAGCTGCCGGACTTGCCGAAGTTCTTGAAGCGGGCGTTGAAGCGCTCCACGCGGCCGGCGGAGTCCATGATGCGCTGCTTGCCCGTGTAGAACGGGTGGGACTCCGAGGAGATCTCGACCTCGATGATGGGGTACTCGTTGCCGTCCTCCCACGTCTCGGTCTTCTGCGAGGTGGCGGTGGAACGGGTCAGGATGGTCTTGCCGGAGGCCAGGTCGCGGAAGAGGACCGGGTGGTAGTCCGGGTGGATGTCAGTCTTCATGGGGTTCAAACCTTCTGTCGGTGCCTGGATTTTGCCAGGCACGGTTTCGCTCGGTGGACGGTGCGCCGTCGTCGTCCGGCCGCGGTCCCGTGGAACGGACGCGCGCGCGGTCCCGTGCGGGAGGCACCAGCGCTCCAGCCTACCGGATCCCCGCCCGGACTTCACGCCCCCGGGCGGGGAGGTCCGGTCCGATCACCAGCGGTGGGCGACGTCGACCACGAGCCGCGAGCCGTCGCCCGGCCCGTCGAGGACGAACACGCGGAACGGCAGCCGGGCCCGGACCCCCAGGCCGACGGACGTCCGCGCCTCGAAGCTCCCGCCCCAGGCGACCTGCCGGAAGGTCCGGTAGCCGGCGACGTCCACGAGCTCGGAGCCGTTGCGGAACGTGTACGTGGCCTCGCCGCGGTCGTCGTAGGCCGGGGCGTGGGCGGTGATCACCAGGTCCCGTCCGCGCAGGGCGATCGGGTCTCCGGAGCCGATGCCCGTGAACGCCCGGTAGCGGACGTCGTAGCCCCGCAGCCGGCCGTCCAGGTCGATCACCAGCCGGTCGAAGCAGGCGTGCTCCCCCGCCCGGACGTCGGTGACGTGGGGGTAGCGCGGTGTGCTGGCCTCGCCGCTGCGGGCCTTCGCCCCGGATCCCCAGGTGATGCCGCAGTACGGGGCCGCGGCGTTCGCGCTGCCGGGGACGATGAGCCCCAGCCCCATGGCCAGCACCAGTGCCGCCAGCCATGAGATCAACTTCTTCATGACACACCTTCTCGGTCGTCCGCCCGCCGGCCGCCGGCTGGTGCCGCGGTTGTCGCAGCGACGGCGGACGCCTCCAGGATAGTCTTCGCAGATGCCAACGGCCCTGGTGAGAAGGGGATCGACGCCCGAACCGTTACGATCGACGGCCTCAGCGACCGGGCCGGGTCTCCCAGAACGCCACGGCGGAGGCCGCGGCGACGTTGAGGGAGTCCACGCCGTGGGACATCGGGATCCGCACCGTGAGGTCCGCGTGGTGGACGGTGGCCGCGCTCAGTCCGTCCCCCTCGGTGCCCAGGACCAGGGCGAGCTTGCGGTCGCGGCGGGCGGAGAGCTCCTGCAGGGTGATCGAGTCGTCGCTCAGCGCGAGCGCCGCCGTGGTGAACCCCGCGTCCTTGACCCGCTGCAGGTCGGCGGTCCAGTGCTCCAGCCGCGCCCAGGGCACCTGGAACACGGTGCCCATGGACACCCGGATGGCCCGCCGGTACAGGGGGTCGGCGCACCGGGGGGTGACCAGCACGGCGTCGACGTCGAGCGCGGCGGCCGAGCGGAAGATCGCGCCCACGTTGGTGTGGTCCACGATGTCCTCCAGGATCGCCACCCGCGACGACGAGGCCAGCAGCTGTTCCAGCTCCACCGGTGCGGGGCGCTGCATGGCCGCGAGGGCGCCGCGGTGCAGGTGGAAGCCGGTGATCTGCTCGAGCACCTCGTCCGGGCCGACGTACAGGGGCACGTCCGGGTGGGCGGCGAGCACGTCGGCGAGGTCCTCCAGCCACTTCTCCGCCATGAAGAAGGACCGGGGCGAGTGCCCGGCGGCGAGCGCCCGGCGCAGCACCTTGGAGGACTCGGCGATGTACATGCCCCGCTCCGGTTCGAGCTTGCGCCGCAGCCTGACGTCGGTGAGCCGGGCGTAGTCGGCCACCCGGGGGTCGTCGGCGGACTCGAGGCGGTGGAGCTGGGGGAAGTCGGTCACGGGGTCTCTCGTCGGCGGCGGCGGGGGTCGATCCGATGGTAGCCCGAGCCGGGCCGGGTCCGGGCGCCCGCCCGGTGCCGGGCGGGGAGCTCAGAGCAGTTCGGCGACCAGGCTCACCAGGGCGACCACGCCCAGCACCACGATGACCGTGCGCAGCGCGACCGGGGAGAGCCGGCGGCCGATCTTGGCGCCGGCCCACGCCCCCACGGACGAGCTGAGGGCGATGAGCAGGACCGCCCACCAGTTGATCCGGTCGAACGCGAAGAGGATGTAGGAGGTCGCGGCCACGATGTTGACGACGGCCACGAGCACCACCTTCACCGCGTTGGCCGCCTGGAGGGACGCCAGCAGGAACACCCCGAGGACGCCGAGCAGGAGCACGCCCTGGGCGGCCACGAAGTAGCCGCCGTAGATCCCGGTCAGGAACACGAGCAGGTACAGGGAGGCCGGCTGCGCGGCGCGGTCCGGGTCGATGGGCCGCGGGGTCTCCCCCCGGGCCTCGGCGGCCGCGCGGGCGGCGGCCGACTGCGCGTCCTTGCGGCGGCGGACCACCGCCTGCAGGCGGGGCTGGAGCACCACGAAGCCGAGGGCGACGACGATCAGCACCGGCGCGGCGTAGCCGAACACCTCCTCGGGCAGGTGCAGCAGCAGCCACGCCCCGATCACCCCGCCCAGGGCCGAGGCGGGCACGAGCTTGAGCAGGGTCCGCTCCACCCCCCGGAGCTCGGCGCGGTAGTGCCACGCACCCGTGAGGTTGCCGGCGATCAGGCCCATGGCGTTGGACATGGAGGCGGTCACCGGAGGGACGCCCATGGTCACGAGCACGGGGAAGGTGACCAGGGTGCCCGAGCCGACGATCGTGTTGATCAGCCCGGCGGCCACCCCGGCGAGCAGGATGAGGGCGGCCTGCCACCACTCGAACGGGAAGCCGGCGGCGAGGTCGGTCAGCGTCTCCAGCACGACGGCCGGTCAGGGACGGCCGAAGGCGGCGTAGCGGTCGCCCACCTTCACCAGCTTCAGGGGCAGGCCGAACGTCTCGGAGAGGTTCTTCTGCGTCATCACGGTCCGGACCGGGCCCGCGGCCACCACCCGGCCCTCCCGCAGCAGCAGCGCGTGGGTGAAGGCGTCGGGCACCTCCTCGAGGTGGTGGGTGACCATGACGACGGCCGGGGACGACGCGTCGCGGGCGAGCTCGTCGAGCCGGGCCACGAGGTCCTCGCGCCCGCCGACGTCCAGGCCCGCCGCCGGCTCGTCGAGCAGCAGCAGCTCCGGGTCGGTCATCAGGGCGCGGGCGATGAGCACGCGCTTGCGCTCGCCCTCGGACAGGGTGCCGAAGCGGCGCTCGGCCAGCGGCTCGAGCCCCCACGCGGCCATGAGCTGCCGCGCCTGGGCCTCGTCGGCGTCGTCGTAGCTCTCGGTCCACCGCCCGGTCACGCCGTAGGCGGCGGTGACCACGCAGTTGAGCACGGTCTCGCCCTCCGGGATCTGGCCGGCGAGCACCGTGGAGCTCAGGCCGATCCGCGGCCGCAGCTCGAAGACGTCGACCGCGCCGAGGATCTCGTCGAGGATGTCGACCATGCCGCGGGTGGGGTGCAGGCGGGCCGCCGCGATGGACAGCAGCGTGGTCTTGCCGGCGCCGTTGGGGCCCAGGATGACCCACCGCTCGCCCTCGTTGACGACCCAGTCCACGGAATCCAGCAGGGTCTTCCGCCCGCGGACGACGCTGACGTCCACCATCTCCACCACAGCACTCATACCGGCCACTCTAGGACACGCGGTGCGCCGCCCCGGCGCACCGGCCCGGCGGAGGCGCCGTCAGGAGCGGGCGGCACGGCGCGGCCACCGACCCCGGACGATCGGGGCGCGGTGCTCCTTCCCGGGGCGGGCCGCGCCGCTGCGGGCGGCCCAGAACTCCTCGCCCGACCAGCGGAAGCGGGGTGGTCTCCTGGCCAGGAAGGCCTGCTGCCCGATGCGGGCGTCGGGACCGTCGAGGACCTGCCGGAACAGGGCCTCCGAGGTCCCGTCCGTCCCGAGGGTGCCGGGCACGGCGCCGGCGCTGAGCCGGACGAGGTGCTTGTGGGCCTGCGTGCTCAGCTGCGAGCGCTGCGCCAGGCCCGTGACCACCTCCGCGAGGACCCGGTCGAAGTCCTCCTCCGCGACCACGCGCGTGAGCATGCCCCACCGCTGGGCGTCGGAGGCGCTCACCGTGTCGCCGGTGAGCAGCAGGTAGGAGGCCGTGCCGGGGCCCACCAGCCGGACCAGCGCCTCGACGCCGGAGGCGGGGAAGACGATGCCGATGCGGGCCGGGGTCAGCCCGATCCGCAGGGACGCGGTGGCGATGCGCAGGTCACAGGCCCCGGCCAGCATCCAGGCCCCGCCCATGCAGTAGCCCTCCAGGGCGGCGACGGTGGGCTTGTGCACCGCCGCCAGGGCGGTCTCGGCCTCGGTGAGCAGCCCGCCGCGGGGCAGTCCGGTGCCGGGCTCGCCCAGGCACTCGAAGACCTCGGAGATGTCCGCCCCGGCGGAGAAGACGCCGCCGGCGCCGCGGAGCCCGATCACGCGGACGTCCGGGTCGGCGTCGAGCTCCTCCAGCAGACCGGGCAGGGCGGCCCACATGGCCGGGGACAGGGCGTTGCGCCGGTCGGTGCGGTCCAGGACCAGCCACGCCACGGGACCGTCGCGCCGCACCTGCACGGTGCCTGCCGGGACCTCCGGCACGGGCTGGGCGGTCATCGCCGGGCCTCCTTCGGCCGGGGGGTCGTGCCGGGCCCCGTGGTCCCCAGCCAGGCGCGCACGGACCCGCCGTGCTGGTCGAGGACGGGCGGGGCCGCGTGGGCGCGCCGGGTGGTCTCGTCCGCGTCGCCGGGGGCGAAGAACCGCACCGCGGGGCCGGGCAGCTCGACGGGCCCCAGGACCTCGTGCTCGACGCCGACGACCAGGCCCTGCGAGCGGACCTGCTCCCAGGCGTAGACCTCGTCCAGGGTGCGCACCTTCCCGGCGGGGATGCCGAGCTCGGCCAGGTGCTCCAGCAGCTCCTCGGGACCGTGCGCGGCGAAGACCTCCTCGACCGCCTCGATCACGGCCCCGCGGTTTCGCACGCGGTCGGCGTTGGTCGCGAATCCCGCCCGCTCCGGGTCGATCCCGAAGGCCTGCGCGAAGGTGCGCCACAGCTTCTCGCTGCCCACGCTGATCTGCACCTTCCCGCCGCGGCAGGAGAACAGGCCGTAGGGGGCGATCGAGGGGTGGTGGTTGCCCTGGGCCGCCGGCACCTCGTGGGCGACGGTGGCCCGGGTGCCCTGGAAGGCGTGCACCCCCACCACGGAGGACAGCAGGGAGGTCCGGACGACCTTGCCCTGCCCGGTGCGCTCGCGCTCGTAGAGGGCGGCCAGCGCCCCGTAGGCGCCGTTCATCCCCGCCAGCAGGTCGGCGATGGGCACGCCCACCCGCTGCGGGTCCTCGGGCCCGGAGCCGGTCAGCGACATCAGCCCGGCCTCGCCCTGCACGATCTGGTCGTAGCCGCTGCGCCGGGACTCCGGGCCGTCGTGGCCGAACCCGGTGATGGACAGGACGACCAGGCGGGGGTTGAGCCGGTGCAGCTCCTCGACGGAGAAGCCGAGCCGGTCCAGCACCCCGGGCCGGAAGTTCTCCACCAGGACGTCCGCGCGCTCCACGAGCGCCCGGAGCACCTGCACGCCGTCGTCCGACTTGAGGTCCAGGGCGACCGACTCCTTGTTGCGGTTGCAGGACAGGAAGTAGGTGGCTTGCGGGTTCTCGGCGGGGCCCACGAAGGGCGGGCCCCAGCCGCGGGTGTCGTCGCCCGTGCCGGGATTCTCGATCTTGATCACGCGGGCGCCGAGGTCGCCGAGCATCATGGCCGCGTGCGGACCGGCGAGGGCGCGGGAGAGGTCGACGACGAGGGTTCCGGCCAGCGGGCCCTCGAGGGTGTCGGTGGTGGTGTCGGGCATCGGGTGTTCCTCCGGGTCGGCTCGGGTCGGGCTGGGGTCGGGGCGGGCGCGTGGGGGCTACAGCCAGCCGGGGGCGACCATCACGCCCCAGACCAGCAGGGGGCCGATGACGACGACGCCCGTGGCGTAGACGAGGATCTTCTTGTAGAAGGCGTCGCGGTCCACGCCGGCGGGGGCGTTGGCGAGCACCAGGGCGCCGTTGGTGGAGAACGGGGAGACGTCCACGATGGTCGAGGAGACCGCCAGGGCGCAGATCAGCCCGGTCGCCCCGACGTCCCCGGCCAGCAGGAAGGGCACGGCCAGCGGGATGAGCGCGGCCAGGATGGCGGTCGAGGACGCGAAGGCCGAGACGACGGCGCCGATGTAGCAGATCAGCAGCGCGGCCAGCAGCGGCATCCCCATGCCGGCCACCCCGTCCGAGACGTACTCGATGGTGCCGGCCTCCTGCAGCACCCCCACGAAGGTGAGCATGCCGCCGAGCAGCAGCACGGTGGACCAGTCGATCTTGTTGACCGCGCCCTTCTGGGCCTGCGGGGAGACCAGCGCCAGGACGACGGCCACGGTGATGGCCACGAAGCCGACGTCCACGCCGAAGCCCAGGGCGACGACGGCCAGGACGACCAGGCCGACGATGGTGGCGACCTGCGGCACGAGACTCTCCCGGCCCGCGCCGCCCGTGGCCGGCGGCGCGGAGGAGCCGGCCGGGTCGCGGGGACCGTACATGCCGGAGCCGAAGCCCTTGAACGCGACGTCCCTGTCCCCGGCGTGACCGGCGGCGACCTTGCTGCGGGACAGCCGCGCCTCGGCGGCGCGCTCCACGAAGTCCTCGGCGCGGGCGGAGACGAGGCCCCGGCCGCCGAGGGCGACGAACAGCACGACGGCGATGAGCAGGTTGAACACCAGGCTGGAGAGGAACACCGCGGTGGGGCTGACGTCCAGGCCGGCCTGGGCCACGATGCCGTTGACGGTCACGCCGTACACGGCGATGGGCGAGAACCCGCCGCCCTGGGCGCCGTGGATGACCATCATGCCCATCATCAGCGGATTGATCCGGTACTTGGCGGCGAAGCTCAGCGCGATCGGGGCGATGATCGCCACGGCCGCCGGGGAGAGGGCTCCCACGGCGGTGATCACGGCGGTGATGAAGAACATGATCCACGGGATCAGCGCCACCCGGCTGCCCACGAGCTTCACGGCGCCCTGCACCAGCAGGTCCACGGTGCCGTTCTTCTGGGCGATCGCGAAGAGATAGGTGACGCCCACGATGGTCAGGAACAGGCCGCCGGGGAACGCCTCGAGGATCTGGTCGGTGTCCATGCCCAGCACGAGGACGCCCAGCACGAAGGCGCCCACGAAGGCCAGCGCCCCCATGTTGACGGGCAGGACGGTCGCCACGACGAACATCGCGGCGAGGATGATGATGGAGAGCACTTCAGGGCCCATGGGTCTGCTTTCTGACGGTGGCGGGGATCGTCCCCGCGGCGGTCCGCGGCCGTGATGTGATCAGGACCACAGGTTTTGGACTAGCCAATAGGACACCTATCCGCTTGTCAACAGGGCGGGTACGATGAGGTGCAACGGTGCGGGGCCGCGGCGCCGCACGACGACGACCCGGGCGCTCCGCCCGGCGCAGAGCACGGGGAGGCCGGCGATGGCAGGGGCCCGGGGACTGGACCGCGTGGAGCGGCCGCGGCTGTACGAGCAGGTGGTCGAGCGGCTGCTGGACCACGTCATCGAGCAGCGGCTCCGGCCCGGCGACCGCCTGCCGCCCGAGCGCGATCTCGCCGAGCGGCTGGGAGTCTCCCGAGCCACCGTGGCGCAGGCCCTCGTGGCCCTCGAGGTGCTGGGGGTGATCGACGTCCAGCACGGCAACGGGGCGGTGCTGCGCTACCGGCCCAGCAGTGCGGCCGTGCTGCGCGGGCTGCGCGAGCACACCGACCGGCTGCCCGACATCGTCGACGCCCGCAGCGCCGTGGAGACCAAGATCGCGGAGCTGGCGGCGCTGCGGCGCACCCCCGAGGACCTGGCGGCCGTCGAGGAGGCCCTGGAGGTCATGGACCGCGACATCGCCCGGGGCGGACGCGGTCTGCAGGGCGACGAGCTGTTCCACGCCGCCGTCACCGCGGCCGCCCACTCCGCCGTGCTGGCCCGCCTCATGACGTTCATCTCCGACCTGGTCCGGGAGACCCGCATCGAGTCGCTGAGCCAGGAGGGCCGGCCCGAGCGGTCCCTCGAGTCGCACCGGGCCATCGCCCGGGCCGTCCGCGAGCAGGATCCCGAGGCGGCCGCCCGGGCGATGCTCGAGCACATCCGGCTGGTCTCCGACGTCGCGGTGCTCCGCCCCGAGTGAGCGCCCGGCCCGGGCGGGCGCCCGGTGCGGCAGGGGACGGCCGGGCACCCGGATACACTGACGGCATGACCACCGACCTCGCCGTGATCGCGTTCGCCCAGAATCCGGACCCGGAGGCCCGTGAGCGCATCCTCGCCCTCGTGCGGGACGCCGGTGCCGAGATCGAGCGGTTCTCGACCGTGCGGGTGACCGGCCCCGGCTCCGCGGGCCCGGACGCGGAGGTGCCCGGCTACAACGCCTTCACCGCCCACGTGCACGGCACCGAGGCGTCCGCCCTGCTCGCCGCGCTGCGCCCGGACCCGCTGTCCCCGCTGCTGCCCGGCGTGGACGTCAACGTCGTGCCCACCACGATGCTCGACCCGGAGCGCAAGAAGCTGCTGGTCATGGACGTCGACTCCACGCTCATCCAGCAGGAGGTCGTCGAGATGCTCGCCGCCCACGCCGGCCCGGAGGCCGAGGCCGAGGTCACGGCCGTGACCGAGGCGGCCATGCGCGGGGAGGTGGACTTCACCCAGTCCCTGGTCGCCCGGGTGGAGACCCTCGCCGGCCTGCCGGCGAGCGCGATCGACGAGGTCCGCGCCGCCGTGCGCCTGTCCCCCGGCGCCCACGTGCTGATCAAGGCCTTCCTGCGGGAGGGCCACGCCGTGGCGGCGGTGTCCGGGGGGTTCCTGGGCGTGCTCACCCCGCTCGCCGAGCAGCTGCAGCTCACCCGGCACGCCGCCAACCTGCTGGAGGTCGCCGACGGCCGGCTGACCGGCCGGATCGTCGGGGACGTGGTCGACTGCACGGCCAAGGAGCGCTTCCTGCGCACCTGGGCCGCCGAGCTGGACGTCGCCCTCGAGGACGTGATCGCCGTGGGCGACGGCGCCAACGACATCGACATGGTCACCGCCGCCGGCCTCGGCGTGGCGTACAACGCCAAGCCCGCCCTCCGCGCCGTCGCCGACGCCCAGATCAACCTGCCCAACCTGGACGCGGTCCGCTTCTTCGCCGACCTGTGAGCCGGGCGGCGGGCCGGCCGGCCCTCCCCCGGGTCACCCGCCCCCGGCGGCCCGCTGCGGACCGCCACCCGCACGACCGCCCGGCCGGAGGAGGGACCGTGACGACATCCCGCGCACGGCCGGGCTTCCTGGCCCGGATGCTGCTGCTCCACCTGGCCGTGGTCGCGGCCGTCGTGCTCCTGTGCGGCGGGGTCTACGGCTGGCTGACCTACGAGCGGCTGGGCCGCGACGCCGAGGCCCAGGCCCTGGCGATCGCCCGGGCGGTGGCCGCCGACGACGACGTCCGCGCCGGTGTGGCCGAGTTCGCCGACGCGGACCCCGACCGGCTCGTCCCGGAGGTGCTGGCTGCCGGGGCCCTGCAGGACTCCGCCGAGGACACCCGCCGGCGCACGGGCGCGCTCTTCGTGGTGATCTTCGACGAGGACGGGATCCGCCTGTCGCACCCGAACCCGGCGCGACTCGGCGAACGGGTCAGCACCGACCCGGGCGAGCCGTTGGCCGGACGGGAGTTCACCGGCCAGGCCCGGGGCACGCTCGGCCGCTCCGCGCGCGCCAAGGTGCCCGTGCTCGCCCCCGGATCGGCGACCGAGGTGATCGGCGGGGTCAACGTCGGGTTCTCCCGGGCCGACGTCCTGGCGAGCCTGGAGGAGGACATCGCCCCGGTGGCCACCACCGCGGCCCTCGCCCTGGGTCTCGGGGCGGCCGCCTCCACCGCGATCGCCCGCCGGCTCAAGCGGCTCACCCTGGGCCTGGAGCCGGAGGAGATCGCCACGCTCGCGCAGAACCAGGAGGCCGTGCTGCGCGGGGTGGACGAGGGCGTCATCGGGGTCTCCCCCGCGGGCCTCATCACCGTGGTGAACCGGGAGGCCGGGCGGCTGCTCGGCCTCGACGACCCGTCCCGGCTCGTGGGCACGCCCCTGGCCGAGGCCGGCCTGCCCGGCTCCTTCCCCGGCCTGCTCGCCGCGGCCACCCCCGCGTCCCCGGCGGTGGAGCAGGTCGTGGGCCCGCACGTGCTCATCCTCTCGGCCCGCGCCGTGCGGCCCGCGGGGCCGGGACTGCCCGGACTGGGCTGGGTGGTGCTCGTGCGGGACCGCACCGAGCTGCAGTCCCTGACCCGGCAGCTGGACGCCGTGGGCGCGCTCAGCACGGCGCTGCGCGCCCAGCGCCACGAGTTCGCCAACCGTCTGCACACCATCACCGGCCTGCTGGCCCTGGGCGACACGGACGAGGCCCGCCGCTACGTCGCCGAACTGACCGAGACCGGGCCCCTGACCTATCCCGCCGAGCAGGCCGAGCTGCTGCGAGACCCGTACCTGCAGGCCTTCCTCGGCGCCAAGAGCGTCGAGGCCGCCGAGCGGGGGGTGGTCCTGCGCATCGGCGAGGACACCCTCGTCCGCGGGCAGATCACCGACCCCCAGGACGTCACCACCGTGATCGGCAACCTCGTGGACAACGCCGTGCGCGCCGCCGTCCAGGGAGCCGCCGAGGACCGGTGGGTCGAGGTCGAGCTGCTGGACGAGTGGGCCGGCGGCACCGGCACGCTGCACCTGGTGGTCGCCGACTCCGGCGACGGCCTGTCGGTGGCGGACCCCGAGCCGGTCTTCGCCCAGGGCTGGTCCACTGCCGCACCCCCTGCGGGTGCTGCCCCGGACGGCGCCGTCGCGGCGCTGGGGCTGCCGGAGGCCCACGGGCAGGGCTTCGGCCTGCCGCTCAGCCGGGAACTGGCGCGGCGCCGGGGCGGGGACGTGTGGGTGGCCGCCCCGGGCCGGCCGGGCGGCCCCGGGGCCGTCTTCTGCGCGCGGCTGCCAGGGACCGTGGTCCCCCGAGCCGGGGGCACCGGGTCGGGGAGCACCGGAGTCCGTGCCGCCGTGCGGCGCGGCGCAGGGACCGACGGCGAGACACCCGGGGGAACAGCCGGAGGAACAGGAGGAGCGGGATGAGCGAGGACCTGGTGGTCCTGGTGGTCGACGACGACTTCCACGTGGGGCGGCTGCACGCCGGCTACGTGAACGCCGTGCCGGGCTTCACGGCCCTGCCCCCGGTGGGGACCGCCGAGCAGGCCATGCGCACCGTGCACGCGCACCAGCCCGATCTGGTGCTGCTGGACGTGTACCTGCCCGACGCCCTCGGCCTGGACCTGCTGCGCGCCCTGGACGTGGACGTCATCATGCTCACCGCGGCGGCCGATCCCGTCTCCGTCCGGACCGCCGTGCGCCGCGGCGCGCTCGCATACCTGATCAAGCCCTTCACCGGGCCCCGGCTCGCCCGGACCCTGCGCGCCTACGCCCGGTACCGCCGCCTGCTGGCCGACCGGGACGGGCTCACCCAGGAGGGCGTGGACCGCGCCCTGCACGCGCTGCACCCGGCCGAGGCGGCCCCCGGGGAGCGTCCGCGCTCCGCGACGGAGGCCTCGGTGCTGGCGGCGCTCGAGCCGGGGGCCCCGCTCTCGGCCGCGGAGATCGCCCGGAAGGTCGGCATCTCCCGCGCCACCGCCCAGCGCTACCTCTCCGCGCTGGCCGAGGACGGCTCCGTGGAGATCCAGCTGCGCTACGGCAGCACCGGCCGGCCCGAGCACCGGTACGGGCCCGCCGCCCCCTGATCCCGCCCCCCGATCCCGGCAGTCCGGCCCGCGGTCGCCCGTCACGAGGGGCGCCGGAGGCTCCCCAGCGCATAGGATCCCCGTGAGGGCACGAGCGACGGCACTCGCTCCGACGTCCCGCCACTCCTCCTCCACCGACAAGGACCCCACCTCATGCGCCGTTCCCCCGCCGCCGCGCTCGCCGCGACCGCCCTCGCCTCCGTGATCCTCACCGGGTGCGGACTCACCACCGACTCGATCGCCGCCAGGATCCCCGCGGGCGGGGCCACCTTCGACGACGCCCTGGGACTGCGCGAGGCCGTCGTCGACGCCGGTGTGGAGTGCCCCGGCGAGCAGCAGCTGCGCGACACCCAGGGAGGCACGGGCAGCACCGTCCTGCCCTGCGACTACAACCTGCTGCTCGCCGTGGCGGACGGCGAGCAGATGACGCAGCAGCTGAGGGACAACCTCCAGGCGATCCCCGGGATCCACTACCTGCACGCGGGCAACTGGGTGGTCGCCTCGGACGACCGCGGACAGCTCGAGCGGGTCCAGGAGGAGCTCGGGGGCGAGATCAGCTCCACGGATTCCTGAGCGCCCGGCCGCCGCGGCCCGCCGGCGCGGACGGGCTCAGGCCCGGCGCAGGTCCAGCCAGTAGACGTCCTGCTCCGTGTCGTGGCGCAGCAGCTTCACCACCGGCCCCTCGTAGACCTCGAACGCCCGGACGACCAGCTCCCGGACGTCCCGGGTGGCCACGGTGACCGTTCCGCCCAGGTCGTCGTCGGCGGTCTCGCGCACCACCACGACCCGGCCCGGATCCACCCAGGAGGCCTCGCCCTCCGCGTCGCGCAGCACGTCCAGCGCGTACTCGAGCTCCTCTGCGCCGGTGTCCGCGAAGACGTCCAGGCGCACGGCCTCGGGATGCCGGCGGGTGAGCTCCTCGGCCACCAGGCGCAGCAGCTTCCGGGCATAGGTCCGCCGGGCACGCTCCAGGGCGTCCTCGGCGGCCCGCAGCGTCTCCTCGGGGGGCAGGGTGGTCGTGCTCATCGGCAGACAGCCTATGCGCGCCGGGGCCGGAACCCGCGCAGGGACCCGCGAGCCGACGGACGGGTCCGGCACAATGGCAGGATGATCGACGCCCACCTGCACATCGTCGACCTGCGCTTCCCGCTCGAGCCCAACCAGGGCTACGTGCCGGCGGCGTTCACGGTCGCCGACTACATCCGGCGCACCCGCTCACTGGGCGTGCAGGGCGGTGCCGTGGTCAGCGGCTCCTTCCAGGGCCACGACCAGAGCTATCTGGCGGCGGCGCTGACCGACCTGGGTCCCGGCTTCGCCGGGGTGACGCAGCTGCCGGCCTCGGTGCCGGACGAGCAGGTCCTGGCGCTGCACCGGATCGGGGTGCGGGCGATCCGGTTCAACCTCCGCCGGGGCGCGGACGCGGACCCGGCGCGGATCGAGCGGCTGGCCCGGCGGGTGCACGAGCTCGCCGGGTGGCACGCGGAGTTCTACCTCGACGGCTCCTCCCTGGAGGCCCTCGCCCCGGTGCTGCGCCGGCTGCCGCGGGCCTGCGTGGACCACCTGGGGATGACCGCCGACGCGCAGCCGCAGCTGCTGCCGCTCGTGGAGCGGGGCCTCAAGGTCAAGGCCACGGGCTTCGGCCGGGTGGAGCTGGACGTGCCCCGGGCGCTGCGGGAGATCCACGCCGCGGACCCCACCGCGCTGCTCTTCGGCACGGACCTGCCGAGCACCCGGGCGCGGCGGGCCTTCCGGGACGACGACGTGGACCTCGTCGCGGCCGTGCTCGGCGAGGACGCCGCAGCCGCGGTGCTGCACGACAACGCCGCGGCCTGGTACGGGCTCCCCCGCTCCGGACCGCTGGACTGATCCCGCGGCTCGCACCGCCCTCCGTGCGACCGGCGCGGACCGGGGCGCGCTACTCCGGCCGGATCCGCCGCCCGGGGCCCTCCAGGGCGTAGCGCAGCTCCACCGCCCCGCCCTCGAAGTGCGTGGTGCGCTGCAGCCGCAGGTCGTGGGCCTCCTCCGTCGGGAGCACGGGGTGCCCGGCCCCCAGCGCGATCGGCATGCAGGTCAGCCACAGCTCGTCGAGCAGACCGGCGTCCGCGAACTGGGCCGCCAGCCGGCCGCCGCCCACCACCCACAGATTGCGCCCGCCCGCGGAGTCCGTCACGGCGCGGGCGTGCACGTCCACCGGTCCGCTGACGAAGCGCAGGTCGGCCCCCGCAGCCCGGGGCAGGTCCCGGTGGGTGAACACCCACACCGGCAGGTCGCCGTAGGCCCAGCCGCCCTGCCCCAGGACGAACTCGTAGGTGCTCGCGCCCATCGCCAGCGCACCGACCTCGGCCAGGAACGCGTCGTAGTGCTCCTGGTACGCCTCGAAGCCGTACTGCAGCAACCAGTCCAGGTGGTTCTCGCGGTCGGCGATGTAGCCGTCCGCGCTGGCCGCCACGTAGTACTGCGTCCTGCCCATGGACACCAGGCTACGCGTGCTCGCCGGGCCCGGTCCGCGGGCCCGTAACGGATCCGGCGGCAGCCGCGCCGGTGTTCCGTCCCCGCCGGGCCGGGGCCATGATGGGAGCATCGACCCTTTCGACACGGAGGACGGCCCATGCCCGTGCAGCTCAACCCCTACCTCACGTTCCGGGACACGGCCGAGGAGGCCATGACCCACTACCGCTCCGTGTTCGGCGGGCAGCTGACGATCAGCCGGTTCGCCGAGTACGGCGCCGGTGACGGTCCGGCCGAGCAGCACAAGGTCATGCACGCGATGCTGACCACCGACCAGGGCGTGGTGCTCATGGCCTCCGACACCCCCGACAGCATGGACCTGACCGTCGGGGACAACATCTCGGTCTCCGTGGGCGGTGACGACGAGGCGGTGCTGCGCCGCTGGTGGGACGGGCTGAGCGACGGCGGGACGGTCACGATGCCCCTCGAGCCGGCTCCCTGGGGCGGCCTCTTCGGCATGTGCACCGACCGGTTCGGCGTCCACTGGATGATCAGCGTCGACGACGGCGCCTGACCCGCCCCGTCCTGTTCCACCACCTCCTGTTCGACCGGCTCCCGCCCCACCGTCTCCTGTTCGACCGGCTCCCGTTCCGCCGCACCGAGGAGGGCCGCCCCATGCGGATCACCCACACCCGAGTCCTCGTCGACGACCAGCAGCAGGCCCTGCTGTTCTACACCGGCAAGCTCGGGTTCATGGTCAAGCACGACCTCCACACGGGGAGCGGCCGCCGGCTCACGGTCGTCTCCCCCCAGGCGCCCGATGGCGTGGAGCTCGAGCTGGCGCCCGCCGACCACCCCGCGGCGGGTCCGTTCAGGGCCGCGCTCGTGGCCGACGGGATCCCGTTCACGAGCTTCGCCGTGCGGGACGTGCAGGCGGAGTACGAACGGCTCGTGGAGCGCGGCGTGCGCTTCGTCCAGCCGCCCACGACGACCGGCGCCACCACGGCCGCCGTGCTCGACGACACGTGCGGCAACCTCATCCGGATCGAGAGCGGCAGCCCCGCCTGACCGCCGTACCGGACGCCCGCTCGCCTCGCTCGGATCGGGAGCGGCGGTCAGCCCCGTGCGTGCAGCTCGTCGGCCAGCGCCCGGTAGTACTGGGCCATGGCGGGGTGGTAGTCCCGGGCGAAGTCCAGCTCGTCCGGGTCCCGGCCGCTCTCGGCGGCGACCATCCGGTCCAGGTAGTACTCCCAGCCGGGTCCGACGGAGTCGAGGTCCCCGGCCGCGGGGTACCGGTGCGTCAGCCGCACCACGGTGGTCCCGTCGCCGTCCTCGAGGTCGAGGTCCACCCGCCAGGCGTCGGCCGTCGTGCCGAGGGTGACGGCCAGGTGCCGCGGCGGTGCGCACCGGCGGAGCAGCACGGGTTCCGGCCGGTCGGCGCCCTCCGCGGTCATGAGCACCCCGACCCGCCCGGAGGAGGGGTCGCCGCTCCAGGTGCCGTACCAGCGGCCGAGCCGGCCGGGGTCGGTGACAGCGGCCCAGAGCTCCTCGAGCGGCGTCGGCAGGGTGCGCGACAGGACGAGGTGTCCGGCGGGGTCGAGGCGTCCGGTGGGCTGTGCGGTCATGGCTGCTCCTCGCTGGGCTCCGTGCCGGCGGGAACGTCCGGGGCGCGGGGCGGTCGGCTCACTGCCGGGTCCCCCATGGGTAGCACCCCCGGCCGGTACAGGGCGTCACAGAGCCGTCACCTTCGCCGGGCGGGAGGCGCGGCAGGAGGCGGGGCGGGCTCCCCGCCGGCCGGGGTGCCCGCCAGGACCCCGCTGCCCCGGTCCTCGACCAGTACGAGCGGAGCGACGAATCCGTGCGCGTCCACCGCGGCCCGCACCCGCCGCAGCACGTCGGCCTGCCGCCCCGGGCGCGGTCCCGGCCCGTAGGCGATGAGCAGCGTGCCGCCCGGTGCGAGGGCCTGCCGCAGCACGGACAGCTCGGCATCCGCCGGCGTGGTCCAGAAGAGGTTCACGTCCACCGCGAACGCGACGTCGAAGGAGGCCGCCGGAACCGACAGCTCTGCGAGGGCGACCTGCCGGACGGTGAGCACGCCGGCCCGCACCGCGCCGAGGTTGCGCTCGACGGTCCTGGTGACGGCGGTCGCGGAGCGGTCGAGCGCGAGCACGTGCCCCCCGCCGGTCCGCGCGCACACCAGCCCGGCGGCCGCGCCGGACCCGCAGCCCACCTCCAGCACCCGGCGCCCCGGCCGCAGCGGCAGCTGATCGACGGCCCACCGGACCCGCTCGGGCACCGTGCGCGGCGCCACGGCTAGCGCGAGCTCACGGTGGCGAACTTGCGCAGGCACAGCGGCACGAACACCACGAGCAGCAGCACGCTGCCGGCCACCACGGTCAGGACCGGGTGCTGCATCGGCCACACGTCGGGCACGGGGGCGGAGCCGGTGTTGCCGAACAGCTGACGGGCTGCCTGCACGAGGGCGGAGACGGGGTTCCAGTTGGCGAAGGTCTCGAGCGGGCCCGGGAGGTTCTGGGACTGCACGAACGCGTTGGAGATGAACGTCAGCGGGAACAGGATGATGAAGGAGGCGTTGTTCACGGTCTCCGGGCTGCGCACGCTCATCCCCACCAGGGCCATGACCCAGCTGAACGCGTAGCTGAACAGCAGCAGCAGGGTGATCCCGGCGAGGAACGACCCGACCGACGTGGTGAACCGCCAGCCGACCACGAAGCCCGTGCCGATCATGATCACCATGGACACGGCGTTGAGCACCAGGTCGCTGTTGGTGCGCCCCACCAGCACCGCCGAGGGGCTCATCGGCAGCGTCCGGAAGCGGTCCACGATCCCCTCCTTGAGGTCCTGGGCC
The DNA here is from genome assembly GCF_001027955.1 of Kocuria sp. SM24M-10. NCBI lineage: Bacteria > Bacillati > Actinomycetota > Actinomycetes > Micrococcales > Micrococcaceae > Kocuria > Kocuria sp. SM24M-10. The sequence goes on from NZ_LDNX01000057.1 coordinate 38,918, forward strand.
ATGCCCGCCCCGGAGAACGTGGAGCCGAAGAGCACGGTCTGCCCGAAGATCCCGGCCATCAGGTACTGGGTGTAGTCGGTCCCCTGCACCTGGATCGACCCCCCGTAGACCTGGCTGAACAGGAGCACGAACATCACCGGCTGGAGCACGGCGAAGACCAGCAGGTCCGGTGAGCGCCGCAGCCTGATCAGGTTGCGCTGGGTGACGGTCCAGCCGTCGGCGGCCCAGGTGCCGAGGCCGGCGCGCGGGCTGGTCGCCCCCGGCAGCGTGCGGGTGCTCACCGGTGCCGCCCGTCCCCGGACGCGGCCACGGCGGCGCCGGCGTCCTGTGCGTCCGGACCGGGTCCCGCCGCGGTCGGGCGCCCGGTGAGGGAGAGGAACACGTCGTCGAGCGTGGGCCGGCGCATCCCGGCGTCGTGCAGGCGCACGCCGTCGGCGTCGAGGTCGGCGAGGATCCGCTGCAGCGCCGGCGGGCCCTCCCGGACGGCGACCTCCAGCTCCCGCCCCGGTTCGGCCGGCACGGGGGCGCCCTCCCCGTGCCGGGCGAGCACGGCCGCGGCCCGCCCGGCGTCGGCACCGTCCTGCAGCACGACCACGACGCGGTGCCCGCCCACCTGGGCCTTGAGCTCGTCCGGGGTGCCCGCCGCGATGACGCTGCCGTCGTCGATGACGGAGATCTCGTCGGCGAGCTGGTCGGCCTCCTCGAGGTACTGGGTGGTCAGCAGCACCGTGGTGCCGTCCGCCACCAGCGAGCGGATCACCTCCCACAGGCCGATCCGGCTGCGCGGGTCGAGCCCGGTGGTCGGTTCGTCCAGGAACAGGACCCGGGGCCGGATGACCAGCGCCCCGGCGAGGTCGAGGCGGCGCCGCATGCCTCCCGAGTACCCCTTCACGGGCCGGTCCCCCGCCTCCTCGAGGCCGAACAGCTCCAGCAGCTCCGTGGCCCGGCGGCGGGCGGCGGCACCGCCCAGGTGGTAGAGCCGGCCCACCATCCGCAGGTTCTCGGTGCCGGTGAGGTTCTCGTCGACCGCGGCGTACTGGCCGGAGGCCCCGATCATCCGCCGGATCCGTGCGGGCTCGGCGACCACGTCCACCCCGTCGATCCGCGCCGTGCCGGAGTCCGGGACGACGAGCGTGGTGAGCACCTTCACGACCGTGGTCTTCCCGGCGCCGTTCGGCCCCAGGAGTCCCTTGACGATGCCCTCCGGCACCGACAGGTCGAGACCGGCCAGGGCGTGGACGGTGCGCGTGCGCGACCGGTAGGCCTTGGTGAGCCCCTCGACCTCGATGAGCGGACGGGTCACGGCGCGGCCCCCTTCCGGGGCGCACGGCCCCTGTCCCGGCCGGTCCCGCCCTGCTCCCGGGAACGGCCGCCGGATCGACGATGTGAGAAGCATCTCACCCGCCCCGGACAGCGCACCGCGCCGGGGACGGGAACGGCGCCGCTCCGGCCGGGGACACCCGGGCGGAGCGGCGCCGCTGCCCCGTGGTACGCCGGGGGCCCCGGCGGGGCTACTCCTGCCCGGCCTGGGCGAGGAAGTCGTCGGCCCCGCCGACGAGCTCCACGTGCCCGGTGGGGACCTCGGCCGTGACCATCCGCGCGATCTCCTCGGCGAACTCCCGCACGGAGTAGAGCTTGCCCGCGGCCTCGCGGCGCTGCTCGAGCGCGCCCGGCCGGGCCCGGTTGAGCAGGGTGGCGGTCACCGTGCCCTCGATCATGTCCCCGGAGACCACCACGAACGTGATGCCCTTCTCCGTCAGCTCGGGGATGCGGGCGGTGAGCGTGTCCTCGCCGGCGCGCTTGGACTTCGCGACCTGCACGTACTCGGGCATGGTCTCGACGTCGTTGATGAAGTGCGCCTGGTGGCTGGTGACGAAGACCACGCGCCCGCCCTCGGGCAGGTGCTCGAGCGCGGCGGTGAGGGTGTCGTCCTGGGCGTCCCGGTTGAGCCGGAGCGCGTAGTCCTCGCCGAGGTCCGACTCCATCCCGCCGGAGGCGTTGAGCACCAGCACGTCCACCCCGCCGAAGGCCTCCACGGCCCGGGCGAAGAGGCCGCGGACGTCCTCGGGGGCCGTCATGTCGGCCTGCACCGCGATCGCGTGGCCGCCGGCCTCCTCGATCTCCCGCACCACCTTGTTGGCGCGGGGCGCCTTCTGCCGGTAGTTGACGACGACGTTGGCGCCCTGGGCGGCCAGCAGCTTGGCGGTGTCGGCGCCGACGCCGCGCGAGGACCCGGTGACGACCGCGGTCTTGCCTGCGAGTGAACTCATGGTGCTCCTTCGGTGGAACGTGTGCGTGGAGGACGCGCGCGGGGAGCGCGCAGTGGACGGTGTGCGGTGGAACGTGCGGGAACGGGGTGGGCGGGGCTCAGTGGCCCATGCCCAGGCCGCCGTCCACGGGGATGACGGCGCCGGAGACGTACTTCGCCTCGTCGGAGGCGACCCAGCGCACGACCGCCGCGACCTCCTCGGGCTCGGCGAAGCGGCCGGCCGGGATGGAGGCGAGATAGTTCTGCTGGGTCTCCTCGGGCAGGGCCGCGGTCATCTCCGTGTTGATGAATCCGGGGGCCACGACGTTGGCGGTGACGTTGCGCCCGCCCAGCTCACGGGTGATCGAGCGGGCCATGCCGACCAGCCCGGCCTTGGAGGCGGCGTAGTTGACCTGGCCGGGCGAGCCGTAGAGCCCCACCACGGAGGAGATGAGCACCACGCGGCCCCGCTTGAGCCGCATGAAACCCTTCGCGGCGCGCTGGACCACCCGGAAGGCTCCGGTGAGGTTGGTGTCCACGACGTCCTGGAAGTCCTGCTCCTTCATCCGCAGCAGCAGGGTGTCGCGGGTGATCCCGGCGTTGGCGACGACCACCTCGACGGGGCCGAACTCGGCCTCGACGGCCTTGTACGCCGCGTCGATCGACGCGGCGTCCGTGACGTCGGCCTGCACCGCGAAGAAGCCCTCGGGGGCCTCCCCGGAGCGGTAGGTGACGGCCACGTTGTCCCCGCCGTCCCGGAAGGCCTGCGCGATGGCCCGTCCGATCCCGCGGTTGCCGCCGGTCACGAGGACGGTGCGGGGGGCCGGGCTGCGCTGCTCGTCTGCCATGGGGAACGGTGCCTTTCGGTCGGGGTGGCCGGGCCCGCCGTCCGCACAGGAGGCGGGGCCCGGGGAAGATCCCTCCGATCCTACCGGGCGACCCGGGCGACCGACCGGTAGCCTCCGGGAGGCCCTGCCGGATGTCGGACCCCGGTGAGAGAATGGAACGTCTGTTGGGAGGACCATGAGCAATCGCTATCTGACGACCGGCGAGACCGCCGGTCAGGACGACGTCCACTCCATCACGGCCACGGCCGGATCGCACACGCAGGACATGAACCACCGGATGAAGGTCTACAGCATCCAGATGGGCCTGCGGATCCTGTGCCTGCTCGTGTTCGTGGCGGTGGACAACATCTGGGTCCGCGGCGTCGCGATCCTCGGCGTCGCCATCCTGCCCTGGATGGCGGTGCTGCTGGCGAACAGCAACGACCGCTCCACGCGGACCAGCCACTACTACGAGCCACCGGCGGCCCCGGCGCTGGCGGCCGCCCCCGAGCCGGCGCCGCGGGCGGCGCCGCCGGCGATCGACTTCGTGCTCGAGGGCGAGTTCACCACCGGCCACGCGGAGGACGAGGACCAGCACGGCACCGAGGGCCCGAGGACCGGGAGCACCGGGACGGGGCGCACCGCCGCTCCCAGCGGGGATCCGGCTTCCTCCGCTACTGTCGAGGACGACACCCCCCGGCGCCGCGGCGCGGCCTGAGCCCGCCGCCGGCTGCGCCGGGATTCCGACCGCAGACCCTGAGGAGCACGACCGCCGTGGAGTTCGACCTGCTCGGATCGCTGTCCCCGCGAGGGTCCGGCGCTCCCCCGGCCGGGCCCGACACCCCCCAGTGCTCCCGCAAGGGCTGCCGCGCGGACGCCGCCTGGCAGATCCGCTGGAACAACCCCCGCATCCACACCCCGGAGCGCCGCAAGATCTGGCTGGCGTGCCCGGACCACCGCGAGGACCTCGAGCAGTTCCTGGGCGCCCGCGGCTTCTGGAGGGACACCGTCCCGCTCGGCCACGAGGGTCCGGCGGAGGAGGCCCGCCCGTGAGCGACTACCGGTTCCTGCTCAGCGGGAAGTGGCTCCTCTGGTTCCTGCTGGCCTGCGCCGCCGCGGCCTTGGCCGTGTACCTGGGCGGGTGGCAGATGGACCGCAACGACCACCTGGTCGGGGAGAACGCCAAGATCACGCAGAACTACCGGGCCGACCCGCTCACCGGGGACGAGGCGGCCGCCCAGTTCACCGCCCTCGACGAGCGGCTCACCTGGCACCCGGTGGCCCTCACCGGGCAGTACCTGCCCGAGGACGAGGTCCTCGTGCGCAACCGCCCCCAGGACGGACAGGTCGGCTACGAGGTCCTCGTCCCCTTCCGCACCCAGGACGGGGACGTGGTCGTGCTGGACCGGGGCTGGATCCCCACCGGCTCGGCCGCCAACGGGATGCCCGACGAGGTCCCCGACCCGCCCGCCGGCGAGGTCACCGTCACCGCACGGCTGCAGCCCGGCGAGCCCGCCGTGGACCGCGGGGCCCCGGAGGGCCAGATCGCCACCATCGACCTCGAGGAGCTCCGGCAGCGGTGGGGTCTGCCCATCGGCACGGCCGCCTTCGCGGAGGTCTTCGCCGAGGACCCGGCCCCGGCCGTGGCGCCGGTGCCGCCGCCCGAGCCCGAGATCGACTCCGGGCCGCACTTGTCCTACTCCCTGCAGTGGTACGCGTTCGCGGCCCTGTTCTTCGTGGCCTACGGCTACGCCGCCCGGCAGCAGGCCCGCAACGACGAGTGGGACCGCCAGTACGCCGCGGAGATGGAACGCCACCTCTCCCAGTTCTACGACGAGGACGGCACCTACATCGGCGAGGGCGACGAGGAGCTCGTCATCCGGCAGATGGAGATGGCCGACGACATGCCCCCGCACCTGAAGTCCCTGATGCGCCCGAAACCGCAGCGCCGGCGCGCCCGTCCCAGCTGGGAGGACGAGGAGGACGCCCTGCTGGACGCCCTCGAGCGCGACGCGGCCCGCGCCGGCCGCGAGGCCCGCTGAGACCGGGGGTCCCGTCCTCGCGCGTCCCGTCAGAGCCCGAGCACGGCGGTCGCGATGAGGAAGTACACGACCAGCCCGGAGGCGTCGACGAACGTGGTGATGAAGGGATTGGAGAACACCGCGGGGTCGACCTTGAGAGCTCGTGCCACCAGCGGCATGATCCCGCCGACGGTCGCGGCGAGCACGCACACGGACAGCAGCGTCAGGCCGATCACCGCCCCCACCGCCCAGCCGTAGAGCAGGCCCACGCCCAGGAGGCCGGCGGTGCCCAGCGCGGTGCCCAGCAGCGCACCGACCCGCACCTCGCGGAGGGCCACACGTCCGACGTCGCGCACCCGCACGTCCCCGAGCGCCACGGCCCGGGTGACCGTGGTCGCCGCCTGGTTGCCCGTGTTCCCGCCCGTGCCGATCAGCAGCGGGATGAACACGCTCAGCACCACCATCTGCTCCAGCGTGGCCTCGAACACCTCGAGCACCCGCACGGTGAGCGTCGCCCCGACCGCCAGGACCAGGAGCCACACGACGCGTGAGCGGACGATGGCGCGCACCGGCGTCGAGAGGTACGGGCGCCGCAGCGGTTCCGCCCCGCCCGACCGGGCGACGTCCTCGGACTCGGCCTCCTCGAGGACGTCCAGGGCGTCGTCGAAGGTGAGGATGCCGACCAGCCGGTCGGTGCCGTCGACCACGGGCAGGGCGAGCAGCTTCTCCTCCGCGCACCGCCGGGCGGCCTCCTCCGCCGGCGTGTGGGCCTCCACGGTCACCGCCTCGCGCAGGATCTGCCCGAGGGGCGCGGACCCGTCCGTGGCGAGGAGGCGCCGGAGCCCCACGATCCCGCACAGCCGCTGCTGCCCGTCCAGGACGGGCAGCGCGTACACGGTCTCGGCGTCGTGGATCCGCTCCAGCACCGCGGCCCGGGCCTGCTCCACCGTCATCTCCCGGTCCAGGGCCACGAACTCGGGGCTCATCCTGCGCCCCACGGAACCGGGGGGATAGCCCATGACCAGCCCGGTCGCGTCCTGCTCCTCCGGGGAGAGATCCACCAGCAGGGTGCGGGCCACGGTCACCGGGAGCTCGTCGAGGAGCTTGACCCGGTCGTCCGGGTCCAGCTCCGCCACGAGTCCGCTGACCTCCTCGGACCGCAGCGCCGTCAGCAGCTCACCCTGCAGCGGCGTGTCGAGGCGTCCGAAGGCCTGGAAGGCGGCCTCGCGCGGCAGCAGCCGGTAGACCACGGCACGATCCGGCGCCGACAGGCGTTCGAGCAGCTCCACCTGCTCGGCCAGGTCCCACTGCAGCACCCGGTCACGGACCTCCTCGAGGTCGTGCTGGCGCAGTCCCGCGCGGATCCGGTCCGGGAGCGAGGTGTCCACGTCACGTCCTTCCGTGCCGGGCCGTCCCCGGCCCCTGTCGCGGCGGTCCCCGCCGGGCATCCGGGGATCAGGCCAGGGAGATGAGGTCCTGGTACTCCTGGCTCCACAGGTCCTCGGTGCCGTCGGGCAGGATCACCACGCGCTCGGGGTCCAGCGCCTCCACCGCGCCCTCGTCGTGGGAGACGAGCACGACCGCGCCCTCGTAGGTGCGCAGGGCGTTGAGGATCTCGCGGCGGGAGGCCGGGTCCAGGTTGTTCGTCGGCTCGTCGAGCAGCAGCACGTTCGCCGAGGACGCCACGAGCGTGGCCAGTGCCAGCCGGGTCTTCTCGCCGCCGGAGAGCACCCCGGCGGGCTTGGAGACGTCGTCGCCCTGGAAGAGGAACGAGCCCAGGACGTTGCGGACCTCCGTGTCGGCGAGGTCGGGGGCCGCGGAGCGCATGTTCTCCAGGACGGTGCGCTGCGGGTCCAGGGTGTCGTGCTCCTGGGCGAAGTAGCCGAGCTTGAGCCCGTGGCCGGGGATCACCTCACCGGTGTCGGGCTCGGCCTCCCCGGCGAGCATCCGCAGCAGCGTGGTCTTGCCGGCGCCGTTGAAGCCGAGGATGACCACGCGGGAGCCCTTGTCGATGGCGAGGTCCACGTCGTTGAAGATCTCCAGGGACCCGTAGGACTTCGACAGGTCCCGTGCGGTGAGCGGGGTCTTGCCGCAGTCGGCGGGCTTGGGGAAGCGGATGTTCGCGACCTTGTCGGCCTGGCGCTCGCCCTCCAAGCCCTGCATGAGCCGCTCGGCGCGCTTGATCATCTGCTGGGCGGCCACGGCCTTGCTGGCCTTGGCGCGCATCTTGTTCGCCTGGTCCATCAGCGCGGTGGCCTTCTTCTCCGCGTTGGCGTACTCGCGCTTGCGGCGGTGGGCGTCCTGCTCGCGCTGGAGCAGGTAGTTCTTCCAGCCCATGTTGTACAGGTCGATGACGCAGCGGTTGGCGTCCAGGTACAGGACCTTGTTGACCACCATCTCCATGAGCTCGACGTCGTGGGAGATCACGAGCAGCCCGCCCTGGAAGTTCTTCAGGAACTCCCGCAGCCAGACGACCGAGTCGGCGTCCAGGTGGTTGGTCGGCTCGTCCAGGAGCATGATGTCGGCGTCCGAGAACAGGATCCGCGCCAGCTCCACGCGGCGGCGCTGACCGCCGGAGAGGGTGCGCAGCGGCTGGCTCAGGATGCGCTCCGGCAGGTCGAGGTTGGAGGTGATCGTCGCCGCCTCGGACTCGGCCGCGTAGCCGCCGCCGGCGAGGAACTCCGCCTCGAGCCGGTCGTAGCCGCGCATCGCCCTGTCCCGCACGGCGTCGTCCTCGGAGGCCATGTCCTGCTCGGCCGCGCGCAGCCGGGCGACGACGCCCGCCAGATTGCGGGCGGAGAGGATCCGGTCCCGGGCGAGCTGCTCCATGTCCTCGACCTTGGGGTCCTGCGGGAGGTAGCCGATCGCCCCCGTGCGCGTGACGGTCCCGGCCGCGGGCAGGGTCTCCCCCGCGAGGACCTTCGTCATCGTCGTCTTGCCGGCGCCGTTGCGGCCGACGAGCCCGATCCTGTCCCCCCTGTCCACGCGGAAGTTGACCTCGTCCATGAGCAGCCGGGCACCGGCACGCAGTTCGAGGTTCTGGACAGTGATCACGGAGGAGACCTTTCGGCAGGGTGCGGGGCGGGGTCAGCGCCCGAACGGGCAACCCATCCATCCTACCGGCCCCCGTTCCCCGGCGGCACCCCGCTCAGCCGGCCGGGTCCGCGTTCTTGCTCACGTGGTGGGCCGGCATCTCGTCGGCCAGCGCCGACGACTCGCCCGGCAGGGTGCGCGCGTTGTAGTCGGCGACCTGCCAGCCCCGGTGCGGGTGCTCCTGCAGCACGGTCCAGGCGCAGTTGGCCATCCCCGCGAACATGTCCCGGAGCTCGGGCGGGGCCCCCAGGAAGGCCAGCAGCCCGCTGCGCAGGGCCGCGCCGTGGCCGACGAGCACCCCGGTGCGGCCCTCCTCGAGCGCGGCCGCGGCGTCGCCGAGCACGGCCGCCATCCGGGCGTCGACCTCCGAGGGCAGCTCCGCTCCGGGCACCCGGTAGTCCTCCTGGGTGAAGAACCGCTCGTAGACGTCAGGGTGGCTCTCGCGGAACTCGGCGAAGGTGGTGCCCTGCCGGATGCCCACGTCGTACTCGCGCAGCCGGGCGTCGAGCCGGAGCTCGAGGCCGGTGAGGGCCGCGAGCTCGCGGGCGGTGTGCCGGGCCCGCTGCAGGTCGCTCGACCACACGAACGCGGGCTCCATCGCCGCGAGCACCGGCGCCACGCTCCGGGCCTGCCGGCGCCCCACCGGGTCCAGCGGGATGTCGGCCTGCCCCTGGGCGCGCTTCTGGACGTTCCACGCGGTGCGCCCGTGACGCCACAGCACCAGGCGCCGGCGCCCCGCTGCCGGATCGGTCCCCTGCTGGCTCATCCCTGCCTCTCGTCGGCGGCCCCGTGCCCGTCCCCACTTCCGCGCCGGCGACATAATCGTGCGGGTCTTCCCGGCGGGCGGGAGCGCTCGGTATCGTCCGACGGCAACTGGTCGGTCACCTGCCAGTATTCCCCATCGTCATTTCCCAGCGGCGGAAGCGGGCAGCATGCGACAGGACGTCCAGCAGTGGTTCGGCACCCGCAGCTACCACGCCCGGCAGTGGTCCCCGGAGCAGCTCTGCGGCCGGAAGGCCGGCACGAGGGTCAGCGTGGTGCTGCCGGCCCGCGACGAGGCCGCGACGGTGGGCCGGATCGTCGCCGCGCTGCGGCGGGAGCTCATGGAGGACGTGGCGCTGATCGACGAACTGGTCGTGATCGACTCGGACTCCACGGACGCCACGGCGGCGGTCGCCGCGGCGGCCGGGGCCCGTGTGCACCGGCAGGCGGAGATCCTGCCTGCCCACGGCAACGTCCCCGGCAAGGGCGAGGCCTTGTGGAAGTCCCTGGCCGTGACCACCGGGGACGTGCTCGCGTTCGTCGACGCGGACCTGCGGGAGTTCGACACGCGCTTCGTCGTGGGCCTGCTGGGCCCGCTGCTGACCGAGCCGGGGGTGCAGTTCGTGAAGAGCTGCTACGACCGCCCGCTGCACGACGGCACCACCATCCTGCCCGCCGGCGGCGGGCGGGTCACGGAGCTGGTGGCCCGCCCGCTGCTCAACCTGTTCTGGCCGCAGCTGGCGGGTCTGGTCCAGCCGCTGGCCGGGGAGTACGCCGGGCGCCGGGCGCTGCTGGAGAGGGTGCCCTTCGTCTCCGGGTACGGGGTGGAGATCGCGATGCTCATCGACGTCCTGGAGGCCGTGGGCCTGGACGCCATGGCCCAGGTGGACCTGGGCGTGCGCTCGCACCGCAACTCCTCGGACGCGGCCCTGGCGCGGATGGCCGCCCAGATCCAGCTCACGGTCCAGGCGCGGCTGCGCTGCGAGGCCCCGGTGGCCGGCGAGCACGGTCAGCTCGTGCAGTTCCTGCGCCAGGGCGAGCGGTTCCTCGCCGAGACCCACGACGTCAGCGTCCGCGAGCGCCCGCCCATGGCGGGCGTCCCCGAGTACCGGGCTCGGTTCGTCGGCCGCGTCGCATGAGCGGGCTGCGGGTGCTCGTGAACGCGGGCCCCTGGCTGCCCGTGCCCCCGTCCGGCTACGGCGGGATCGAGACGGTGGTCGCCACCCTGGTGCCGGAGCTGCGGCGGGCGGGGGTGCACGTCACGCTGGCCACCGTGGGGCCCAGCACGCTCGAGGCGGACGACCACCTGCGGCCGCTGCCGGAGCCGGCGTTCCGGTCCATCGCGATGCCCTACAACCGGGTCTCCGGCATCGCCCACGCCCACATGCAGGTCCTGGTGGAGGCCCTGCGGGACCGGGACCGCTGGGACGTGGTGCACGACCATCTGGAGGTCGTGGGCCCCTCCGTGCTCGCCGCCATGGGCAGGGCCGCCCCGCCGACCCTGCAGACCCTGCACTGGGACCTGCGCAAGCACGCGGAGTTCTACTCGGCGTTCGACGGCCGCGGACGGGTGCGCTTCGCCGCGGTCTCCGCCTCCCAGCTCGAGAGGGCGCCGGCGAACCTGCGCCGGCAGACGCTGGGCGTGGTGCCGCTGGCGGCGCCGGCGCCGCTCGAGGTGTCGGCGCCCCCCGGTGAACACGCGCTGGTGCTGGCGAGGATCACCGCCGACAAGGCCCAGGACGTGGCGGCGCGGATCTGCCGCCGGGCCGGGATGCCCCTCGTCCTGGCCGGCCCCGTGGCCGGGATCGACGACCCGGAGGAGCTGGAGCGCCGGCTCGCCGAGGGCGACGAGGCGCTGGGCGCCCACCCCGACGTCCGCTACTGGCTCGACGAGGTGCGGCCCCTGGTCGACGGCACCTCGGTGACCTGGGTGGGCGGCGTGGCCGGCGAGCGCAAGGAGCGGCTGCTGCGCTCCGCCCGGGCCCTGCTCAGCCCCATCCGCTGGGCCGAGCCCGGCGCCACCGGCGTGGTCGAGGCGCTGGCCCGGGGGGTGCCGGTGGTCGGGACGCCGCGCGGGGTGCTGCCGTCGCTCGTCGAGCACGGGCGGACCGGGTTCCTGGCCGCCGAGGAGGACGACCTCGTCCGGCACCTGCACCAGCTCGACACCCTGGACCCGCAGGCGTGCCGGGAGGCCGCCGAGCAGTGGACCCCGGCGGGCATGGCCCGGCGCTACCTGGACCTGTACGACCGGCTGCTGGAGGAGAACCCCGCATGACGCTCAGGATCGCCCTCGTCGGGGCCGGCTCCGTGGCCCGGCGCCACGTCGGGGTGCTGCACGGGCTGGGCGGGGCCCGCGTGGTCAGCGTGACCGACGCGCACCGTCCTGCCGCCGAGGCCCTCGCGGCCGAGCTCGACGTCCCGTGCTTCACCGACCCGGACCAGGCCCTCGACGCGGTGGAGGCCGACGCCGTGTACGTCTGCGTCCCGCCCTTCGCCCACGGGCCCGCGGAGTCCGCCGCCCTGGAGCGCGGCAAGGCGCTGTTCGTGGAGAAGCCCGTGGGCCTCGGCCTGGACATCGCCGAGCGGATCGGCCGGCAGGTCGAGGAGACCGGGGTCGTCACGGGCACCGGCTACCACTGGCGCTGTCTGGACACCGCCGTGCTGGCCCGTGACCTGCTCGCGGAGGCCCCGCCGCTGCTGGCCAACGGCTACTGGCTCGACAAGCGTCCGCCGGTGCCCTGGTGGGGCCGGGCGGACCGGTCGGGCGGGCAGGTCGTCGAGCAGCTGACGCACGTGCTGGACACGGCCCGTTTCCTGCTCGGCGAGGCCGTGGAGGTCTACGCCGCCGGGGTCCGCGGCACCCCGGACGGCACCGGCCCGGACGACGGCGACGTCGACGACGCGACCGCCGCCACCGTCCGGTTCCGGTCCGGGGCGGTCGCCACCCTGGCGGCAACCTCCGCGCTGGCCGTCAAGCACCGCGCCGCTCTGCACACGGTCAGCCGCGGCCTGGTCCTGGAGCTGGCCGAGGACGGGCTCACGGCCTTCTGGCCCGCCGAGCGCACCGAGCACGCCCCGGCCGAGGACCCGCGGATCGCCGTGGACCGGGAGTTCCTCGAGGCCGTGCGCGGTGAGCGCGAGACCACCCGGGTGCCCTACGGCGAGGCGCTGCGGACCCACCGGCTCGCCTGCGCCATCGCGCAGTCGGCCCGCACGGGCCGGGCAGTGGCACTGGAGGAGCTCGGGTGAGCGCCCGGCGCAATATCGTGGTGCCCGCCCGGGGACGGCTCGAGATCGCCGAGGAGGAGCTGCCGGAGGTGCCGCAGGGCGGACTGCTCCTGGAGACGCTGGTCACCGGGCTGTCGGCCGGCACGGAGCTGGCCTTCCTCAAGGGAGACCACCCGGGCCTGCACTCGCGGCACGACACCGAGCTCGGCCTGTTCCGCCCCGGCGTGCCCGAGCAGGGCTACCCCGTGCGCCGGCTGGGCTACATGGAGGTCGCCCGGGTGGCCGAGTCCCGCACCCCGGCCTTCCGAGCGGGCGACGTCCTGGCCTCGGCCTACGGCCACGCCACCGCCCACGTCGCCGACCCGCTGAGCGAGCACCTGGTTCCGCTGCCCGCCGGGCTCGACCCGCTGCTGGGCGTGTTCGTGGCCCACTTCGGCCCGATCTGCGCCAACGGGCTGCTGCACGCGGCCGCCGACGCCGGGCCGGTGCGCGGCCTCGGTGACGGCGTGGCAGGGAGGCTGGTGCTCGTCACCGGCGCCGGCCCGGTGGGCCTGGTCACCGGGTTGTTCGCCCGGGCGCTCGGCGCCCGGGAGGTGGCCGTGGCCGACGCCGACCCGCGCCGGCGGGCGGTCGCGGAGCGGCTGGGCTTCCTCCCGCTGGACCTCGACGACGACCCGGGGCGGGTGCTCAAGACCCGCTGGCGCCACGGCGCGGGCGAGCACGGGGCCGACGTCGTGTTCCAGTGCCGCGGCAAGCCCGGCGCGCTGCATGCGGCGCTGCGGGCCGTCCGGCCCCAGGGCAGCGTGATCGACCTGGCGTTCTACACCGAGGGCGCCGACGCGGTGCGGCTGGGCGAGGAGTTCCACCACAACGGGCTGAGCCTGCGCTGCGCCCAGATCGGGCGGGTGCCCCGCGGTCTCGCCCACGCCTGGGACCGGGCCCGGCTCTCCGCGGAGACGATCCGGCTGCTGGGCGCCCACGCCGCGGAGGTCCGCGAGCACCTGATCAGCGACGTCGTGGGCTTCGACGACGCACCGGCGCTCATGCACGACGTCGCGGCCCGCCGCCGGCACGTGCTGACCGCGGTGTTCGAGGTGGACGGCCGCGCCTGACCAGTGCCGACGCACCGGCGCGGCGGGCCCGCGTGCGCCCTGACCGGTGGACACCCTTCCGTCAGCCGCCTTAGGGTTGGACCGAGCCCGGTCGTCCTCGCACGACCGCACCCCCGACCGCCGCCTTCCCCGAGGAGCCCCGCATGGCCACGTCGCCCCGCCCGGACCAACCACCCCGCCGCCCCGGCGGCTCGTCGACCGCCCCGCTGCACGCCGAGAGCGTCCTCGGCGGCCGGGCCGACTCCGGCACCGGCGGGGTGCCGGCCATGGGCCCCGGGGTCGAGCCCGCCGGCTTCGAGGAGACCACCCAGGCGCTGGCTCCCGCGGTGGGTCCCTGGGCGGACTCGCTCGGGCGGGCCGGCTCCCGCGCCGCCCAGACGCTGCTCGTGGCCGCCGTGGTGGTGGGCCTCGTCTGGGTCCTGCTGCGGATCAAGGTCGTGGTCATCGCGGCCATGGTCGCCCTCATCCTCGCCTCGGCGGTGGGGCCGGTCGTGAAGTGGCTCGAGCGCAAGGGCTGGTCGAACCTGCTCGCGACCCTCACGGCGTTCCTGGGCATCCTCCTGCTGCTCGGCGGCGTGATCGCCGGCATCGTGTTCACCGTGCGCGCCCAGTGGGACACGCTCGCGTCCCAGGCGTCGGAGGGCTGGAACGAGCTGCGCCGCCTGCTCGAGTCCACCCCGCTGCCGGTGGACACCGCCAGCATCGACGCCGCGCTGCGCCGGGCCACCGAGTTCGCCACCAGCGGCAGCTTCGCCGGCAGCGCCCTGAGCGGTCTCTCCGCGGCCGCGTCCTTCATCACCGGGCTCGTCCTGATGATCGTCATCCTCTTCTTCTTCCTCAAGGACGGGGAGAAGATGTGGAACTTCACGCTGCGCTGGTTCCGCGGCGAGCGCCGGGCGAAGCTCGCCGAGTCCGTGGACCGGGGCGCCCAGGTGCTGGGCGGCTACGTCCGCGGCACCGCGCTCGTCGCGCTCATCGACGCCGTGTTCATCGGTGGCTTCCTGCTGGTCTTCGGGGTGCCCCTGGCCATCCCCCTCGCAGTCCTCGTGTTCGTCACGGCCTTCATTCCCGTGGTCGGCGCGACCATCGCGGGCATCATCGCCGCCCTGGTCGCCCTGGTGACCAACGGACCGCTCATCGCTCTCGCCGTCATCGGCTGGATCATCGTGGTGAACCAGATCGAGGGCAACATCCTGCAGCCGATCATCATGGGCCGCACGCTGAGCCTGCACGCGCTCATCGTCCTGCTCGCCCTGACCGTCGGCACCCTGGTCGGCGGCATCTTCGGCGCGATCCTGGCCGTGCCGTACACCGCCGTGGCATGGGCCGTGATCCAGGTATGGTCCAGCCGCTACCAGGTCGGCGACGACCCCGTGCTGGGGTCGGACCCGGTGAACCCCAAGGACCGCGTCGAGTCCAAGGCCACGATGGCCGAGCGCTGGAAGTACCAGCGGATGCGCTACCAGCAGGCGCTGGGCGGCCGCTTCGGGGCCACCGAGCGCGACGCCGTCCGGCAGGACGACAGCACCGACGACGACGCCGCGCGGTCGGCCGGCGGGGGCACCGGTTCCGGCGAGAGCGCACGCACGCCCTAGTCTGGGAACCATGACCAACACCGAACGCCGCCGCTCCGTCACCGCCGAGGACCTCGCGAACATCGCCGTCTTCGCGGCCCTCACCGCGGCCCTGTCCGTCCTGCCCGGCATCCCGCTGGGCGGGGCGGGGGTGCCGCTGACGCTGCAGACCCTCGCCGTGTTCCTCACGGGCCTGGTCCTGGGCGGGACGCGCGGCTTCCTGGCGGTGGCGCTCTACGTCCTGGTCGGGCTGATCGGCGTGCCGATCTTCGCCGGCTTCCGCGGCGGCCTCGGTGTGCTCGCGGGCCCCTCCGCCGGCTACATCCTGGCCTTCCCCTTCGCCGCGGCCGCCGCGGGCTACGTGGCGCAGTGGCTGATCCCGGCCCGCCGGGCCGGCGACGGCGGGGCCACCAACGCCCGCTACGAGCGCACCGGCACGTACACGCTGCGGCTGGTGCTCGCCGCGCTCGCCGGGTTCGTGGTGATCCGGGTCGGCGGCATCGCCGGCCTCGTGCTCAACGCGCAGCTGCCGCTCCAGGACGCCTTCCTCGCGGACCTCGTGTTCTGGCCCGGGGACCTGGTCAAGTGCGTGCTCGCCGCGGTCATCGCCGTGGGCGTGCACAAGGCGTTCCCCCGGATCGCGGGCACGCGCTGACCCGTGGCCGGCTGCCCCGGGGCCGAGGCCCTCGTGTGCTCCGACGTCACCGTCACCGCCCCCACCACCTCCGGTGAGCTGACCCTGCTGCGCGGGGTGGACGTGGCCCTTCCCGAGCGGCGGGTCGCCGTGGTCGGGCTCAACGGGTCCGGCAAGTCCACCTTCCTGCGCCTGTTCAACGGCCTCGCCCGCCCGGCCTCGGGCGAGGTCACCGTGCACGGCATCGACGTGGCCCGTGACGTGCGCGCCGCCCGCCGGCACGTGGGCTTCGTCTTCACCGATCCCCTCTCCCAGCTGGTCATGCCCACCCCCGTGGAGGACGTCGAGCTGTCCCTGCGCGGGACCGGCCTCCCCCGGGCCCGACGACGCGCCGCGGCCCTCGCGCTGCTCGGGCGCGTGGGGATCGCCCACCGGGCCGAGCACAGCATCTACGACCTCTCCGGCGGGGAGCGCCAGCTCGCGGCCTTCGCGGCCGTGCTGGCCGTGGAGCCCGAAGTGCTCGTGCTGGACGAGCCCACGACCCTGCTGGACCTCCGCAATCGCGGACGCCTGATCGGGCTGCTCGACGGGCTGCCGCACCAGCTGCTGATCTCCACGCACGACCTCGGGCTCGCGGCGACCGCGTCCCGCGTCCTGGTCCTGCACGAGGGGCGCCTGGTGGCCGACGGCCGCCCCGAGAAGGTCCTGCCCGCCTACGAGCGCTGGTGCGCGCACGGCTTCCCCCAGGAGGCCGCCCCGTGAGCCGCGGCCCGGACCTGTTCGGCAGCTACACCCCCGGCACGAGCCTGCTGCACCGGGCCCCGCTGTGGAGCAAGGGCGTAGGCATCGTCGTCGTGACCGTGGCCGTGGTCCTCGCCCCGTCGTGGCCGGTCCCGGCCGCGCTGACCGCGGGACTCCTGGCGGCGGGCACCGCCGCCGGCGTCCGGGCTCGCGAGTGGTGGCGCGGACTGGCCCCCGCGCTGCCCGTGCTGGTCCTGCTGGGCGTCTACCACGTCCTCACCACCGGACCGGGCCAGGCGGCCGACGTGCTGGCCACCATCGTGGTCTTCCTCGTCGTCACCCGCGTGCTGATGCACACCACTCCCCTGCCCGAGCTGCTCGACGGCGTCGTGTGGCTGTGCACCCCGGTGCGGCTCGTCGGTGCCGACCCCGAGCGGATCGGCCTGGCCGTGTCCCTGATGCTGCGCTCGATCCCGTTCGTCGTCGGCGCCGTGGGCGAACTGCGGGACGCCGTGCGCGCGCGCGGGCTGCGCCCCAACCCGGTGCTGCTGGTCACGCCCGCGGTGATCTCCACGGTGGCCTACGCCGAGCGCACCGGTCAGGCCCTCGCCGCCCGTGGATTCGACTGAGCGGCACCGCACGACCGTCAGTGCGCTTATGCTTTGCCCATGACCTTCAGCAACGACTCCCAGCTGGACCCCGGGCGGGTCGGCGGCGGTGGCGGCCGTGGCGTGGCCGTGGGCGGCGGGATCGGCGGCACGCTGCTGCTGCTGGTCGTCGGGCTGTTCTTCGGCCAGGACGGCATCGACGCCCTCACCGGCGGCGGACAGGACACCGGCGGTCCGTCCTCCGGGCAGGAGCAGTTCGCGCACTGCGAGACCGGCGCGGACGCCAACCAGTACAGCGACTGCCGGATGATCGCCACCGCGCAGAGCCTCGACCAGTTCTGGGAGGGCTACCTCCCGCAGGCCACCGGCGAGCGCTACGTGCTGCCGGGCCTGGAGCTCTACCAGGGCCGGGACTCCACCGCCTGCGGCACCGCGTCCTCGGCCGTGGGTCCCTTCTACTGCCCGGCCGACCGGACCGTGTGGCTCGACGTGGCGTTCTTCGACGAGCTGCAGTCCCAGTTCGGGGCCGAGGGCGGGCCCCTGGCCGAGGAGTACGTGCTCGCCCACGAGTTCGGCCACCACATCCAGCACCAGATCGGCACTCTCGGCTACGCCCAGCAGGACCCGCAGGGCCCGGAGTCCGGCGCCGTGCGGGTCGAGCTGCAGGCGGACTGCCTGGCTGGGCTCTGGGCCCGCGGCGCGTCCGGCGACACCTCCGGGGCGGTGGATCTGCAGGAGGTGACGCCCGAGCAGCTCGAGCAGGCGCTCAACGCCGCGTCCGTCATCGGCGACGACCGCATCCAGGCCACCACGCAGGACCGGGTGAACCCCGAGGCCTTCACTCACGGCACCTCCCGCCAGCGCCAGCTGTGGTTCTGGGCCGGCTACCGCACCGGCGACCTGGACCAGTGCGACACCTTCGCCGCACGCGACCTCGACAACCCGCCGACCCTCTGACCGCCGCCCCACCCCCGCTCCCAGCTCCCACGTACGCCGAGTCCTCCACCCCCAGCACCCACGTACGCCGAGCCCCCCATGAAGTCGCAATCCCCCCGGATTGATCGGGGGGACTTGCGAGCTCATGGGGGACTCGGCGTTGGAGGAGCAGTCCAGTGGTGAACAGGGTGGCAGTACACCCGGACCGGGTTGCCGAACTGCATGGACCGGCAGCCGACGTCGGCTGCCGGTGTGCGGGTCTCGACGAGCCGGTCAGGTCCGGGGACGCTCCTCGGCGTCGGTGCTGCTCCCGGGCGCGACGGAACGCTGGTCCCGGAGGCTGTCGTCGAGGCGGGAGTCGTCCTGCCCGGGCGCCTCGCGCTCCCGGCGGCTGGCACCCTCGTGCGACCCCTCGGACCGCTCGTCGCGTTCGGCGCGGTCGGTGTGGTCGGCCTGGTCGGTGCGCTCCCCGTCCGGGTCCAATGTGGCGGCCTCCCGCCGGTGGGCCTCCGCCTCCTCGCGTGCGCGGTCGGCCTCCTCGGCCTGCCGCCGGGCCTCCTGCTCGATCCGGTCCGCCTCGATCCGGGCCTTCTCGGCCTCGGCCCGAGCCGCCTCCGCGTCCGCCTTCTGCTCCCGGGCTGCCAGGCTCTCCTCCTCGCTGCGGGCCCGCAGGTCGGCGGCGCGCTCCCGGTTCCGGCGCTCCACGGCGGCCTGGTGATCCCGCTTCTTCTTGCCGACCCCCACCAGCGCGAGCACGACGAGTGCCAGCACCACGATCGCCAGCACGATCCAGATCCACGGTTCCATCGGACGGTCCTCCTCGGTCGACGCGGGATGTCCCCGGATGCGGGATCCTCACGCTCACGTGCCAGCCCGGCGGGCCTGCTACCCGTCCGTTCAGCACCGGTGCCCTGTCCTGTCCACGACCGCGGAGGCCCGCCACACCGCCTGATGCAGGCTTGCCCGGACGATCAGGAGTTCCCCGCGTGAGGGGCGGACATCGTCCCAGGTCGGAGGCGGCAGTTCCAGAGAAAACGCACGGCCCCGGCCGCTGAGCCCAGCGTGTGCACCGACGCACGGACTCCGCGCACCCGGCGCGAGTCGGATTGTGTCGACTTCCTGCCCGGCAGTCGATCGGCCGCCGGCGCCGTGCACCGTCCGCCGCGCCCCGACGGGTGGAGGAGGTGTTTCGGGTGGCGGTAAGCGTGGCGGCTCAGGCCAGCGAGAGCGCGAAGGACAGTGCGAAGCCGGCCGCCGTGCTCAGCGCCACCGCGGGACCGCCGTGCTCGTAGGCCTCGGGCATGAGGGTGTCGGCCAGGGAGGCGATCACGGCGCCGGCGGCGAAGGCCAGCGGCAGGGAGATGGTCTGGGGATCGCTCCCGGCCAGGGGCCCCGCGCCGAGCAGCACGGCCAGCACGAGCAGCACCCCGCAGACCGTCCAGAGCAGCACGGCCCGGCCTCTCGACATGCCCTGCTCCCGCATCGAGGCGGCTCCCACGAGGGACTCGGGCAGGTTGGAGACGAAGATCGCGGCGAGCAGGGCCAGCCCCCCGGTGCCCTCGGTGAGGGAGACGCCCAGGGCCACGTTCTCGGGCACCCCGTCCAGGGTGACGGCCGCGAGCAGGGCCAGGCCGGCCGCTCCGCGGGCCGACGCCGCTTCGGGCGCCTTGTCCTCGGCGGCGGCGTCCGGGTCCAGCTTGGCGCTGCCCTGCTGCCGCTCTGCGCCCTCGGACCGGGGCCCGGGCTGCGCCCACCGGTCGAGCAGGGCGCTGAGCGCGGTGAAGACCACGGCCCCGGCGAACAGCCCGCCCACCGCCAGCCCGATCCCGCCGCGCTCGTAGGCGTCCTCGAACAGCTCGAAGGCCAGGGCGGTGATCAGCGCCCCGGCGGCGAAGGAGAGCAGGATGGCGAGCAGGCGCTTGGGGAGCTCGAAGCGCACCCCGACCAGCGCCCCGATCACGAGGGCGCTGGAGGCCACGATCCCGAAGAGCAGCGTCTGGACCATGACCGCAGTGTAGGAGCCGGCCGCGCCGGAGGGGCGGTATGCCGCAACGTTCCCCCGCCCGCGCCCGCGGGACGCCGGCATCGACGCCCGAGGCGGTGGCCCCGCGCGCCCTCGCGGACGGAGCGGGGACGGCAGCCGCTGCACGGTGCTGCGGGCGTCGGCCCTGGTGGGAGACGGTTTCGACCTTGATCTGTGACAGAAGCTTTACTTTTCATGGGTTGGAACCGAGCTAGCCTGTAAGCACCGAATTGCGGAACCGAGGCACCTTCGGAAAAGCTTTCGACGCCGACGCGCACACGATATTCCGGAGAATACGAGCGGCTCGGCCTTATTGATGCGGCGATGTGGACCCATCGACCACACTGACACCCTTATCCCTTGTCAGACCCGCATTCGTATTTCCCTGTCCCAATACGGACATCACCCTCGGACCGGGTGATCAAGGCAATCCAGCACGCCCCGCAATGCGGAAGGAGAAGCCAGCAGGAATAGTCCCGGACGGCGTCGGTCATCGACGTCGGTCCTTTTCTTACCAAGAGCACGGAGAATTGTCATGAGCAGCATTCTTGACTCGCATGCGCACGCCCCCACGCAGGGAAGCCGGCCTCCTCGCGGGGTCGGTGCTCGGCGGATCGTCCGGCGGAGGTCGGCGAGCATCCTCTCGGCCGGCGCACTGGCCGGGGCCTCCCTCTTCGTGGGCGTGGCACCGGCACACGCCGACACCGGCGTGCGGATCGACAACGGGGTCCTGGAAGTCACTGGCGACGCACAGTCCAACGACGTGAGAGTCACGGTGGTCCTGAGGCAGGGCGTCGAGCGCTACAGGATTGCGGTGCCGGGAAGCACCGTGAACCCGGGATCAGGGTGCAGGTCCGACGGTACGGCTGCCGTGACCTGTCGGACCTCCGGTGTGTCCTCGATCGATGTGAATGCGGGCAACGGCAACGACAGTGTCACCCTGGACGTGACGGTTCCGACCACGGTGCGGGGAGGCAACGGCAACGACACCGTCAACGGCGGCAACGGCAACGACCGGTTCGACGGCGGCGCCGGCAACGACCGCCTGAACGGGGCCAGCGGCAACGACACGCTCAACGGCGGCAACGGCAACGACGTCCTCAGGGGAGGAAATGGCAACGACACCCTCAACGGCGGCAACGGCAACGACAGCCTCAACGGGGACAACGGCAACGACACGCTCAACGGCGGCGACGGCAACGACCTCCTGAACGGCGGCAACGGCAACGACGTGCTGAACGGCGGCAACGGCAACGACACCGTCAACGGCGGGGACGGCAACGACACCGTCAACGGCGGCAACGGCAACGACCGGCTCAACGGCCAGAACGGCAACGACCTCCTGAACGGCGCCGACGGCAACGACATCCTCGACGGCGGCAACGGCAACGACGTCCTGACCGGGGGCGCCGGCGCCGACACCTTCAACGGAGGCAACGGCAACGACACCGTCAACGGCGGCAACGGCAACGACTCCGCCAACGGCGGCAACGGCAACGACACCCTCAACGGCCAGAACGGCAACGACCGTCTGATCGGTGGTCCCGGCACCGACACCGCGAACGGCGGCAACGGCACGGATCGGTGTGAGGCCGAGACGGAGGTGAACTGCGAGAACTGATCCGGCGTGGCCGGACGGACGACGGCGCCCCGCCCACCTCGTGCGAGGTGGGCGGGGCGCCGTGGTCGTGCCGGGAGGCCGATCAGATGTTGAAGCCCAGGGCCCGCATCTGGTCGCGGCCGTCCTCGGTGATCCGGTCGGGACCCCACGGCGGCATCCAGACCCAGTTGACCCGCCACTCGTCCAGCAGCGGGCCGAGGTTCTGCTCGACCTGCTCCTCGATGACGTCCTGCAGCGGGCAGGCCGCGGTCGTGAGGGTCATGTCGAGGATCAGGGCGCCGTCCTCGGCCCACCGGGAGCCGTAGAGCAGGCCCAGGTCGACGATGTTGACGCCGAGCTCGGGGTCGATGACGTTCTTGAGCGCCTCCTCGACCTCCTCCGTGGAGAGCCGTCCCGCAGGGGCCTCGGAGGTGTCGACGGGGGTCTCAGCAGGGGTGTCGGCCATCGCTGGCCTCCTTTCGGTGCTGGTCGGCGCGGCGCTTACTTGGCGGGGGCGAGGTAGCGGTCGTAGCCCTCGTTCTCGAGCCGCTCGGCGAGCTCGGGACCGCCCTCGTCGACGACGCGGCCGTCGGCGAACACGTGCACGAACTGCGGCTTGATGTAGCGCAGGATCCGCGTGTAGTGGGTGATCAGCATGACGCCCATGTCGTTGGTCTCCAGGGCGCGGTTGACGCCCTCGGAGACGACCTTCAGCGCGTCGACGTCGAGGCCGGAGTCGGTCTCGTCGAGCAGGGCCATCCGGGGCTTGAGCAGCTCGAGCTGGAGGATCTCGTGGCGCTTCTTCTCACCGCCGGAGAAGCCCTCGTTGACGTTGCGCTGGATCATGTCCGGGCTGATCTTCAGCTGCTCCATGGCGGCCTTGACGTCCTTCGTCCACGTGCGCAGGGAAGGGGCCTCGCCGTCGATCGCGGTCTTGGCGGTGCGCAAGAAGTTGGAGGTCGTCACGCCCGGGATCTCCACGGGGTACTGCATGGCCAGGAAGAGCCCGGCACGGGCGCGCTCGTCCACGGACATCTCCAGGACGTCCTCGCCGTCCAGGAGGACCTGGCCGGAGTCGACGACGTACTTGGGGTGCCCGGCGATGGTCGAGGCCAGCGTGGACTTGCCGGACCCGTTGGGGCCCATGATCGCGTGCACCTCACCGGAGTTGATGGTGAGGTTCACGCCCTTGAGGATCGGCTTGGTGGTCTCGTCGTCGAGCACGACGGACGCGTGCAGGTCCTTGATCTCGAGAGTTGCCATGGATGGTTCTCCTGTGGTCGGGAAGAGTGTGGGAAAAGGGCTCAGTGGTTGGCGGAGGCGAGCTCGTCCTGGACGGCCTCGCGCAGCCGCTCCTCGATGTCCGGGACACCGATCTGCTGGAGGATCTCGAACAGGAAGCCGCGCACCACGAGCCGGCGCGCCTCGTCCTCGGGGATGCCCCGGGACATGAGGTAGTACAGGTGCTCGTCGTCCAGCTGCCCGGTGGTGGAGGCGTGGCCGGCCCCGGCGATCAGGCCGGTCTCGATCTCCAGGTTGGGCACGGAGTCCATGCGCGGCCCGTCGCCCAGGATCAGGTTCCGGTTCAGCTCGTAGGTGTCGGTGCCCTCCGCGGTGGCGCGGATCAGGACGTCGCCGACCCACACGCCGTGCGCGTTCTCGCCCTGCAGCGCGGACTTGTAGGTCACCCGCGAGGTGCAGTGCGGCTGGGAGTGGTCCACGAACAGCCGGGACTCCAGGTGCTGGCCGGCGTCCACGAACGTGAGGCCGTACATCTCCACGGAGCCGCCGGGGGCGTCGAAGCGGGTGGACGGGGTCACGCGCACCAGGTCACCGCCGAGGGAGACGAGCACGTGCTTGAAGGAGGCCGACCGGCCCAGACGCGCCTGCTGGGAGGAGGCGTGCACGGCCTCGTCGTCCCACTCCTGGAGGGTCACCACGGTGAGGTTGGCCGAGTCGGCCACGCGGAACTCGACGTTCTGCGAGAGCACCGCGCTGCCGTGGTGGCGCAGCACCACGAGCGCCTTGGAGAAGGGCTGGGCGTCGATCACCAGGTGCTGGGCCGCCGGGGTGGCGTCCGTGCCGTGGATGTCCACGAGGACGGGCGCGGCGATCTCGGCCTCCTGCGGCACCGTGAGCACGGTGGCCTCGGTGACGCTGCTCCACGCGTTGGCGGAGACCCGGTCCTCGGGGATGCCGGCGCTGCCGATCCGGGCGTCGTCGCGGCCGACGGTCTCCACGCGCACGGCGTCGGAGTCCACGGTCACCGCCGGCGCCGGGCCGGTGAGGGCGTCGGCGTGCAGGCCCTTGAGGCGCTTGACCGGGGTGAACCGGAAGTCCTCCTCCTTGCCCGTGATCTTCGGGAAGTCCGCGACGTCGTAGGACGTCTGCCGCCCGGCACGGGAGGAGTCCGGGCCCTCGGCGCTGCCGCCGCGGGCGGACTCCCGCACGAGGGTGTCGTTCTCGACCTTGTCGCGGGCGAGCCGCTCGCCCTCCTGGTCCATGCCCGGGATGGCGACGCGCCCGTCCCCGGTGGGGACCCCGTCGACCTTCTCGCCCAGGTTGTCGTAGACGTCCTTGGCCGTGCCGACGGCCTTGTCGGCCACCGCGGTGGCGGCGGAGGCGGCGGCCTCCGCCGCGTTGCGAATCGTTTCGTTCAGCTTGGACATGTCAGCCAACGGATCCTTCCATCTGCAGTTCGATGAGGCGGTTGAGTTCGAGCGCGTACTCCATGGGGAGCTCACGGGCGATCGGCTCCACGAAGCCGCGCACGATCATCGCCATGGCCTCGTCTTCGGCCAGGCCTCGCTGCATGAGGTAGAACAGCTGCTCCTCGGAGACCCGCGAGACGGTCGCCTCGTGGCCCATGGACACGTCGTCCTCGCGGATGTCGACGTAGGGGTAGGTGTCCGAGCGGGAGATCGTGTCGACCAGCAGGGCGTCGCAGACCACGTTGGACCTCGAGCCCTTGGCGCCCTCGCGAACCTGCACGAGACCGCGGTAGGCGGCGCGGCCGCCGTTGCGGGCCACGGACTTCGAGACGATCGACGAGGAGGTGTTCGGCGCGATGTGCACCATCTTCGAGCCGGTGTCCTGGTGCTGGCCCTCGCCGGCGAAGGCGATCGAGAGGGTCTCGCCGCGGGCGTGCTCCCCGGTCATGTAGACGGCCGGGTACTTCTGGGTCACCTTCGAGCCGATGTTGCCGTCGATCCACTCCATGGTGGCGCCCTCGTGGGCGATCGCGCGCTTGGTCACCAGGTTGTACACGTTGTTCGACCAGTTCTGGATGGTCGTGTAGCGCACCCGGGCGTTCTTCTTGACGATGATCTCGACCACGGCGGAGTGCAGCGAGTCGGAGTTGTAGATCGGCGCCGTGCAGCCCTCGATGTAGTGGACGTAGGAGTCCTCGTCCGCGATGATCAGCGTCCGCTCGAACTGGCCCATGTTCTCGGTGTTGATGCGGAAGTAGGCCTGCAGCGGGATCTCCACGTGCACGCCCTTGGGGACGTAGACGAAGGAGCCGCCGGACCACACGGCGGTGTTCAGCGAGGCGAACTTGTTGTCGCCCACCGGGATGACCGTGCCGAAGTACTCCTCGAAGAACTCCGGGTGCTCCTTGAGGGCGGTGTCGGTGTCCATGAAGATGACACCCTGCTCCTCGAGGTCCTCGCGGATCTGGTGGTAGACCACCTCGGACTCGTACTGGGCGGCGACGCCGGCCACGAGCCGGCCGCGCTCGGCCTCGGGGATGCCGAGCTTCTCGTAGGTGTTGCGGATGTCCTCGGGCAGGTCCTCCCAGGTCTGGGCCTGCTTCTCCGTGGAGCGCACGAAGTACTTGATGTTGTCGAAGTCGATGCCGGAGAGGTCCGCGCCCCAGGCGGGCATGGGCTTGCGGTCGAAGAACTTCAAGCCCTTCAGCCGCAGGTCGGTCATCCACTGCGGCTCGCTCTTCTTGGCCGAGATGTCCCGGACGACCTCCTCGTTGACGCCGCGGCGCGCGGAGGCGCCGGCGACGTCGGAGTCCGCCCAGCCGTACTCGTAGGTGCCGATGCCCTCGAGCTCCGGGTTCTTCTCCAGGATGTCGGCGATGACAGTGTCGTTGCCGCTGGCGATCTGTTCAGTCATGACGGCCTTCCTCTGTTGTCTGGTCTGTGGGGTGGTCCGTGGTCGTCCGGGCCGCGGCGGGTCCGGGCCGTGCGAGGGGCACGTGCGTGGTGCACACGTGCGCGCCGGCGGCCTGCGTGGAGAGCCGGCGGACGTCCGTGCCGAGCAGCCGGGCGATGAGCTCGGTCTCCAGCTCGCAGAACTGCGGGTAGCGGGCGGCCAGCTCCCGGACGGGGCAGTGGCCCTGGCACAGCTGCGCGGAGACGATGGTGCGCTGGTCCCCGCGCCCCACGGCGACCTCGTTCGTGGAGGCGGCGAAGCTGTCCTGGCTCAGCAGGCGCACGAGCACGGGCAGGCGATCGGCGACCTCCGGCCCGGCGGCCTCGACCTCGGGGCGGTAGGCGGCCTCGAGCCGGTCCACGCGCTCCTGGATGAACTCGCGCACGGCATCGGGACCGGCGACGCGCCGGATGGCCTCCAGGGCGTCGGTGGCGATCTCGAGGTAGTCGTCGCCGAGCTTCGCGTGACCCTCGGGAGCCACGACGTAGCGGCGGGCGGGGCGGCCGGCGCCGCCGGTGCGGCGGCGGACCATGGTGACCTCGATGTAGTGCTGCTGCTCGAGGGCGTCGAGGTGGCGCCGCACGGCCGCCGGGGTGAGCTCGAGCATGTCGCCGAGGTCGGCGGCCGAGACCGGTCCGTGCTCCAGGACGGCCCCCAGCACGCGGGAGCGGGTGTTCTCCTCCTGCTCCGCCCGCGGTCCGCCGGAGGAGCGGGACAGGCTCCGGGCGTCCGTGGTGTGGGTCATGGGTGAACCGTGCGCTTCCTGATCGGAGGTGGGGTGGAAGGTGGTGTGCTGCGCGGTGCGCCCCGCGCGGGGGCTCACTGAATACACAACCTCAGTATGTCGTTATTCATTCCGGTGCGGCCAGTAAGTTCAGCCTTACCCGGACCCGCCCCGGAAATCCCGACCTATTCATAATAACCCGCCGGGGCGGCGGGACCAAGGGGAACGGGGCGGCGGCGCGCCCCACTACACTGGTCCGGTGCCCGCCCACAGTCCCCCCGCGTCCTCGCCCGCGCTGGCGATCGAGCGCCTCGTCAAACAGTTCCCCGCCCGCCGACGACGCCCCCGCCGGGGTCCGGAGCAGGGGGCGGACGCGGTGCACGCCGTCGACGGCCTCTCCCTGACCGCCCGGCACGGCGAGATCACGGCGCTGCTCGGGCCCAACGGCGCGGGCAAGACCACCACCCTGGAGTGCGCCCAGGGCCTGCAGCGGCCCTCGGCGGGCGCCGTCCGGCTGCTCGGGCAGGACCCGTGGCAGGCCGGTCCGGAACTGCGCGCCCGGGTGGGCGTCATGCTCCAGGAGGGCGGACTGCCGCAGGCGGTGCGCCCGCTGGAGCTGCTGCGGCACGTCGCCTCCCTCTACCGCAGCCCGCGGGACATGGACGCGCTCGTGGAGCGGCTCGGCATCAACGGCTTCGACCGCACGGTGGTCCGCCGCCTCTCCGGCGGCCAGCGCCAGCGGGTGGCCCTGGCGGCCGCTCTGGCGGGCAATCCGGAGGTCCTGTTCCTGGACGAGCCCTCGGCCGGGATGGACCCGCAGTCCCGCAACATCGTCTTCGACCTCGTGCAGCAGTTGCGCCGCGAAGGCGTGTGCATCATCCTGACCACGCACCTGCTCGACGACGCCCAGCGGCTGGCCGACCAGGTCTACATCGTCGACCACGGCCGGGTCATGGCCCAGGGCTCCGTGGCCGAGCTGGTGGCCCCCGGCGCGGACGCCCCGGCCGTGCTGGCCCTGACCCTGACCCCCGAACAGTCCGGGGCCGGTCCCTTCCCGTGGGAGGGACCCGGGTTCGAGGACGTGCACGCGAACCGCTCCGACCGCACGGTCACGCTCACCGGCCGGCTCACCCCGGGACAGCTCGAGACGGTGACCCGCTGGTTCACGGCCACCGGGACCCTGCCCGAGTCCCTGTCCCTGCAGCCCCGCACCCTCGAGGACGTCTTCCTCGACATCTCCGGACGGGAGATCCGATGACCGCACCCGCCCAGCCCCGCGCCACGCCCCCGCGCTCGGACCCAGCCCCCCTGGCCCGGCGGGTCGCCGCGCAGTCCCGCTACGAGGCCCTGACCATGCTGCGCAACGGCGAACAGCTGCTGCTGCTGGTGATCCTGCCGCTGATGGCGCTCGTGGCGCTGACCCTCACCGACCTGCTGGACGCCGACGTCCCGCCGGGGCTCACCCGCATGGACGTGGCGGTGCCGGGCGTGCTCACCCTGTGCGTGCTCTCCAACGCGTTCTCCGGCCAGGGCATCCAGACCGGCTTCGACCGCCGCTACGGCGTGCTGCGCTTCCTCTCGACCACGCCCCTGGGCCGCGGCGGGCTGATCACCGGCAAGCTGGTGGCGATCGTGGCCGTGCTGGCGGTGCAGTACGTGCTCGTCGGGGCCCTCGGCGCCGCCCTGGGGTGGCGCCCGGACCCGGTGGCGGTGCTCGTCTCCGTGCCGGTGCTGCTGCTCGGCGCCGCCGCCTTCACCGGGCTGGGCCTGCTGCTGGCCGGCACCGTGCGCGCCGAGGCGACCCTGGCCGTGACCAACCTCGTCTGGGTGGTGCTCGCGGCGGTCGGCGGGACCCTGTTCCCCTCCCGCACGCTGCCGCCGGCGCTGTCCTGGCTGGTGGACCTGCTGCCCTCCGGGGCGCTGGGCACCGCGATGCGGGAGACCTTCCTCACGGGTGGGCCCACGCTGCTGCCGCTGCTGGTGCTCGCCGTCTGGGCCGCCGCCGCGTGGGTCGCCGCGGTGCGCTGGTTCCGCTGGAGCTGACCGCCGGTCCGGTCCCGGACGGGACGGCGCGCCGCCCAGCGGCGCGGAAGGCCCGGCGAGCGGGACGGCCGGGGTGCCGCCGGGCTGCCAGCCCGGGGTGTGCCGGGGAGCCGCCGCCCCGGTGCCCGGGGGCGCCGCTCCCCGCTCCGTGCGCTTCCCGCCCGTGCGCGGAGCGGGGCGAAGGCGGATAAACTGGGACGGCAATCGCGCCCGCCGCCCTCCGTCCGGAAGTGAAGCCATGACCCCCGCCAGCGACCCCACCGACGCCGACGTCCGAGCGGACGGCAGGTTCCTGATGCCGACCCGGATCACCCCGTGGGTGCGGGGGATGGCGGTGGCCTCCCTGCTGGCCAACTCGCTGCTGATCCTCACCGGCGGGCTGGTGCGGCTCACCGGCTCCGGCCTGGGCTGCCCCACCTGGCCCCGCTGCACGGACGAGTCCTGGACGAACACCGCCGAGATGGGCCTGCACGGGGTGATCGAGTTCGGCAACCGACTGCTCACCTTCGTGCTCGCGCTCGTGGCGGTCCTGACGTTCCTGGCCGTGCTGCGGCTGGGCCACCGGCACTGGGACCTGATGCTCATCGCCCTGGTGCTCGGTCTGGCCATCCCGCTGCAGGCCGTGGTCGGAGGAGTGGTCGTCCACACCGGCCTGAACCCGTGGCTCGTGGGCATCCACTACCTGATCTCCAGCGCGATGATCGCCCTGTCCGCCGTTCTGGTGAACCGGACCCGCAGACGCTCCCTGCCGGCCGTCCGCGACGCCGAGCGCCCCGGCCAGGCCCTGAGCCAGCGGCGCCTGATCCGCGCCCTCGTGGTGACCCTCGGTGTGCTCACCGCCCTGATCCTCTACCTGGGGACCCTGGTCACCGGCACCGGTCCGCACAGCGGGGACGACTCCAGCGCCCGGCACGCCTTCGACGCGTACCTGATCACCCGGGCCCACGCGGTGCCGGTGTACCTGATCGTCGTCACCGTGGTCGCGGGGCTGGTGCTGGCGCGGCGCCGGCGGTGGCCCGTGCCCGTGGCGTCGGCGCTGCACGTGATGCTGGCCGTGCTCGTGCTGCAGGCGCTGATCGGCTACTACCAGTACTTCAACGGCCTGCCGATCGTGGCGGTGGCCCTGCACCTGGTGGGCTCCGCGGCGCTGGTCTGGGCCGCGGCCCGGACCGTGGAGAAGGGCTTCGCGCTGACCCGCACCCCGGACGCGGTCGTGCGCGCCGCCCCGGAGCAGCCGGTCGTCGAGGCTCCCGCCCGCGGCTGAGCGTGCTCAGGCCCGCTCGTCGGGGGCCTCGTCGAGCAGCTCCTCGACCGCCTGCGCCAGCCGCTGACGGCTGGCCGAGGGAATGGGCAGCAGCGGCCGCCGGGGCGGGGCCGTGCTCACCCCGCAGACCTCCGCGAGGGCGTAGAGGGAGCTGAGCGGGCGCTCCTGGCGCAGGATCTCCAGCAGCGGGGCCAGAGCGGCCTGCCACATGCGCACGGCCTCCTCGTCGCCCTCGACCACCGCGGCGCGGAAGGCGGCGTACTGGCGCGGCAGCACCGCCGCGATCCCCGAGTGCCACCCGGCGGCGTCCGGCGCCGCCTCGTGCAGCAGCCGCTCCCCGCTGACCCCGTGCGCGGTCCCCGGCTCGGCGAGCTCCGCGAACCGGGCCCGCCGCTCGGCGTACTCGCACGGGGTGCCGGCGGTGTCCTTGAAGGCGTTCACGTTATCCAGCCAGGACAGCTCGGCCGCGAGCTCCACCGGGTAGCTGAAGCCCGTCGTCGTCGGGTTGTTGTAGACGCACAGCGGCAGGGACACGGCCGCGGCCACCGTCTCCACCTGGTCGGCGATCTCCTGGGACACGAGGGGGATGTAGGACAGCGGGTTGAGCACCAGCCCGTCCGCCCCGCCGTTCTCGGCGGCGTACGCCATCTCGAGGACCTCGCGGGTGGTCATGGCCGAGATCCCGGCGCCCACCGGCACCCCGGAGCCGCGGGCGGCCTCCACCGCCACGCGCACGACCTCGGCCCGCTCGTCGCCGGAGAGGTACGCGAAGCTCCCCGAGCTGCCCAGCACCACCACCGAGTCCACCCCGGAGCGGGACAGCCGGCGGACGTAGCGCTCGAGGGACTCCAGGTCCAGCCGGCCGCCCGGCTGGAAGGGGGTGATCGGATAGGCCACGAGCCCGGTGAAGGTCATGCTGAGCATGCGTCCATCCTAGGACCGCCCCGGGGACGGGCCGGTCCCGGGCGGCACGGGCGCAGCGCCGGGCTCAGAGGATGGGGCCGCCCACGAACGGGTCCACGGCCAGGGCGAGGAAGACGAACGTGATGTAGGCGATCGAGCCGTGGAACACGTACATCGCCTGCTTGTCGGTCGGCCGGCCGGCCACGGCGAGGGCGTGCAGCTTGTGGCTGTGCCGCACGAACCACGCGCCCGCGCCGAGGGCGGTCAGCGTGTAGACCCACCCGGCGCCGCCGACCGGCACCAGCAGCAGCGAGCACACCAGCGTGGCCCACGCATAGAGCACCACCTGGCTGCCCACGGTCCGGGCGCTGGAGACGGCCCCCAGCATGGGGACCCCGGCACGGGAGTAGTCGTCGGCGTACTTCATCGACAGCGGCCAGTAGTGCGGCGGGGTCCACAGGAAGATGAACAGGAAGAGCACGAGGGCCGGCCAGTCGAGGCCGCCCGTCACCGCGGCCCAGCCGATGAGCACGGGCATGCACCCGGCCACCCCGCCCCACACGATGTTCTGGGCGGTGCGCCGCTTCAGGACGATCGAGTAGAACACGGCGTAGAGGAAGATGGCCGCGGCCCCGAGCGCGCCCGCGAGGACGTTGACGCCCACCGCCAGCCACACCACCGAGACGACCGCCACGACCCAGGCGAACACGAGGGCCTCCCGGTCGGTGACCTCACCGGTGACGAGCGGACGCTTGGCCGTCCGCCGCATCACCCGGTCCTCCTCCCGGTCGATGTAGCAGTTGAACGCCCCGGCGGCCCCCGCGGCGAGCGTGCCGCCCACGAGGGTGTTGAGGATCAGCCAGAAGTCGGGCATGCCCTGCTGGGCGAAGATCATGGTGGGGACGGTCGCGACGAGCAGCAGCTCGATGATCCGCGGCTTCATGAGGGCCACGTAGGCCCGCAGCTTCCGGGAGAACGTCATCCGGCCCCCGGGACGGGAGGCCGCCGCACCACGCTCGTGCTCGGTGCCGAGGACCGGTCCTCCTGCGGTGCTCGACGTCTCGAGTGAGTTCACGAAATCATTGCTCCCGGTTGCGGTGGTGTCCCCCGCTCGGTGCGCGAGGAGGCCCGGCGACCGCGCGTCGCCGACACGGCGACGGTCGGCGCAGCAGCTGCGGGCGCGGAAGAAGGTCCTATACAGCATAGCGCGTGGCGCTGTCCGTTCCCGCCCCGGGAATGCCGGGAACGGGCAGATCGGCAGGCCCGTTCCGGTGGTTCCGGTCACGTCACCGAAATGCGTGTGACCTAAGCTGGACCCAGACCGCCGGTCCGGGACCGGCGTCCGCTGCGCACGGCAGCGGCTCCCAGCAGAAAGGGCTCCGATTTTCGTGACCGATCTCGATGTGAAGCTGAAGTGGACCGAGCAGGACCAGCGCGCCGTGGACACCGTCCGGGTGCTGGCCGCCGACGCGGTGGAGAAGGTGGGCAGCGGGCACCCCGGGACGGCGATGTCCCTGGCCCCGGCGGCGTACCTGCTGTTCCAGAAGGTGATGCGCCACGACCCCACCGACGACCGGTGGACGGGGCGGGACCGGTTCATCCTCTCCCCCGGGCACACCTCCCTGACCCTGTACCTGCAGCTGTTCCTCTCCGGGTACGGCATGGAGCTCGACGACATCAAGTCGCTGCGCACCTGGGGGTCCAAGACCCCGGGGCACCCGGAGTACCGGCACACCACCGGGGTGGAGATCACCACCGGCCCCCTGGGCCAGGGCCTGGCCTCGGCGGTGGGCTTCGCCTACGCCCAGCGCTACACCCGGGGCCTCTTCGACCCCGACGCCCCGGCCGGGGAGTCCCCGTTCGACCACACGGTGTACGTGATCGCCTCCGACGGCGACCTGCAGGAGGGGATCACCTCCGAGGCGTCCTCCCTGGCCGGGGTGCAGGAGCTGGGGAACCTCGTGGTGATCTACGACCAGAACCACATCTCCATCGAGGACGACACCGACGTGGCCTTCACCGAGGACGTGCTCAAGCGCTACGAGGCCTACGGGTGGCACGTGAACCGGGTGGACTGGACGAAGTCCGGGGACTACGTCGAGGACGTCGAGGAGCTCTACGCGGCGATCCGCGCGGCCAAAGCCGAGACGTCGAAGCCCTCGATGATCGCGCTGCGCACGATCATCGGCTGGCCGGCCCCGACCAAGCAGAACACCGGCGGGATCCACGGCTCCAAGCTCGGGGCCGAGGAGGTCGCCGCCACCAAGGAGATTCTCGGCTTCGACCCGGAGCAGAACTTCCAGGTGGAGGAGGAGGTCCTGGCCCACACGCGCGGGATCCAGGACCGGATGAGCTCCTACCGCCAGGAGTGGGAGCAGAAGTTCGACGACTGGCGGGAGGCCAACCCCGAGCGGGCGGCCCTCTACGACCGGATCCGGGCCGAGGAGCTGCCCGAGAACCACCGGGAGGCGTTCCCCGTCTTCGAGGCGGGCAAGGACGTGGCGACCCGCTCGGCCTCGGGGAAGGTGCTCAACGCCATCGCCGAGACGTTCCCGGAGCTGTGGGGCGGTTCGGCCGACCTGGCCGGGTCCAACAACACCACCATCGAGTCCGCGGCCTCCTTCATCCCGGAGGCCCGCTCCACGAACAAGTGGACGGGCCACCCCTACGGGCGGGTGCTGCACTTCGGGATCCGTGAGCACGCCGCGGCGGCGATCGTCAACGGCATCACCATGTCCTCCCAGACGAGGGCGTTCTCCGGGACGTTCCTGATCTTCTCGGACTACCAGCGCCCGGCCGTGCGGCTCGGGGCCCTGATGAAGGTCCCCTCGATCTACGTGTGGACCCACGACTCGATCGGTCTGGGCGAGGACGGGCCCACCCACCAGCCGGTGGAGCAGCTCTCGGCCCTGCGCGCGATTCCGGGACTGGACGTGGTCCGTCCGGCCGACGCCAACGAGACCGCCATCGCCTGGCGCACGATCCTGGAGGGGCACGAGCGCCCCGCCGGGATCGCGCTGACCCGTCAGAACGTGCCGACCTTCGCCCGCCAGGACCTCCACCCCGAGGCCGAGGGCGAGAAGTTCGCCTCCGCCGAGGGCACCGCCCGCGGCGGGTACGTGCTGGCCGACTCCGAGGGCACCCCGGACGTGGTGCTGATCGGCACCGGCTCCGAGGTGTCCCTGGCGGTGGAGGCCCGCGAGCTGCTCAAGGAGCAGGGGGTCGCCGCCCGGGTGGTCTCCATGCCGTGCCGGGAGTGGTTCGACGCCCAGGACGCCGACTACCGCGAGTCCGTGATCCCGGCCGCCGTGAAGGCCCGGGTCTCGGTGGAGGCCGGGATCGCCATGTCCTGGCGGGACCTGATCGGCGACGCCGGGCGGGCGGTGTCCCTGGAGCACTTCGGGGAGTCGGCCGACTACGAGACCCTCTACCGCGAGTTCGGCATCACCGCCGAGGCGGTGGTCGCGGCCGCCCAGGACTCCCTCACCGCCGCTCAGGAGTCCGTCTCCGCGAACCGCTGACCCGCGGCGCGCACCGACCGAGCACCTTCCGCGCAGCGCGTGCCCCGCACGCGCTGCCCCGAACACGAGGACTGACACACATGACCACCCCCACCCAGAAGCTCTCCGACGCCGGCGTCTCGATCTGGCTCGACGACCTCTCCCGCGAACGCCTGACCTCCGGCGGCCTGCAGCGGCTGATCGACGAGAAGGACGTCGTGGGCGTGACCACCAACCCCACGATCTTCGCCGCCGCCCTCGCCGCCCACGACGCCTACGAGGACCAGGTCAAGGAGCTCGCCGCGGCCGGCACCGACGTCGACGAGGCCGTGCTGGCCATCACCACCGACGACGTCCGCGACGCCTGCGACCTGTTCGCCCCGATCGCCGAGGCCACCCAGGGCGTGGACGGGCGGGTGTCCATCGAGGTGGACCCGCGCCTGGCCCAGGACGCGGACGCGACCGCGGCCATGGCCCAGCGCCTGTCGACGACCATCGGCCGGGACAACGCGCTGATCAAGATCCCGGCCACCGAGGCCGGGCTGCCCTCGATCACCGCGACCATCGCCGAGGGGATCTCCGTGAACGTGACGCTGATCTTCTCCCTGGAGCGCTACCGCGCGGTCATCAACGCCTACCTGCTGGGCCTGGAGCAGGCCCTGGAGAACGGCAAGGACCTGGCCGGGATCCACTCCGTGGCCTCCTTCTTCGTCTCGCGCGTGGACGCCGAGATCGACAAGCGCCTGGACGCGGTCGGCACCGAGGAGGCCGAGGGCCTGAAGGGCCGGGCCGGCCTGGCCAACGCCCGCCTCGCCTACCAGGTCTTCGAACAGTCCCTGGACACCGAGCGCTGGGCGCGCCTGGCCGCGGCCGGGGCGAACCCGCAGCGGCCGCTGTGGGCCTCGACCGGGGTGAAGGACCCGTCCCTGCCGGACACCCTGTACGTCGCCGGCCTGGTGGCCCCGAACACCGTGAACACCATGCCGGAGAAGACCCTCGAGGCGACCTTCGACCACGCCGAGATCACCGGCGACACGATCACCGGCACCTACGAGGAGTCCAACGAACTCCTGGACCGGATCGCCGGCGTGGGAATCTCCTACGACGAGGTCGTGGAGAAGCTCGAGGCCGAGGGACTGACCAAGTTCGAGGACTCCTGGGCGGAACTGCTCGAGACGGTCCGCACCGCCCTCGACAACGCCCGCTGAGCCGGAGCGTCCCACGCCCGTACCGCCCTGCCCGACCCGAAGAAGGAGACCCATGAGTTCCCTGTCCGTCCAGACCTCCGGCGCGGCCCGCGAGGCCGTCGACCGGCACGTCCCCGCGCTCGTGGGCGACGGGTTCGCCTCGAAGCTCTTCGCCCAGGACCCCACGCTGTGGGGCGCCGCGGCCGAGGAGGAGTCCGCCAAGCGGCTGGGCTGGGTGGAGGCGGCCGAGGTCTCCCGTCCGCTGGTCGCCCAGATCACCGCCCTGCGGGAGGAGTTCGCCGCCGAGGGGGTGGACCGGTTCGTGCTGGCCGGCATGGGCGGGTCCTCCCTGGCCCCCGAGGTGATCACCCGCACCGCGGGCGTCGAGCTGTTCGTGCTCGACTCCACGGACCCGGAGATGGTCGGCGCGGCCCTGGCCGACCGGCTGGAGCGGACCGCGATCGTGGTCTCCTCGAAGTCCGGCTCCACCGTGGAGACGGACTCGGCCCGCCGGGTCTTCGCCCGGGCGTTCGAGGAGGCCGGGATCGACGCCGCCTCGCGCATCGTGGTGGTCACCGACCCCGGCTCCCCCATGGAGTCCTCGGCCCGGGAGGCCGGCTACCGCCGCGTCTTCACCGCCGACCCGACCGTGGGAGGGCGCTTCTCCGCGCTCACCGCGTTCGGGCTGGTCCCCTCCGGCCTGGCCGGGGTGGACGTGGAGGCGCTGCTGGACGATGCCGACGAGGCCGCCGAGGTGCTGCGCGAGGACGCCGAGGACAACCCCGCCCTGCACCTGGGGGCGGCCCTGGGCGGCACGGAGCCCCTGCGCAACAAGCTGGTCTTCCGGGACCTCGGCTCCGGGATCGCCGGGTTCGCCGACTGGGCGGAGCAGCTGATCGCGGAGTCCACGGGCAAGGAGGGCAAGGGCGTGCTGCCCGTCGTCGTCGGCGACGGCGACGCCCCGGAGGCCGGCGCCGCCGACGTCCTCGTGGTGGAGCTCGTCGCCGAGGAGGCCGAGGAGGCGCCGCAGGGCGACGTCGTCCGGGTGGCCGGGTCCCTCGGCTCGCAGCTGATGCTGTGGGAGGTCGCCACGGCGGTCGCCGGGCGTCTGCTGGGCATCAACCCGTACGACCAGCCGGACGTGGAGTCGGCCAAGAACGCGACCCGGGCGCTGCTCGCGGACAAGCCGAAGCCGACGCCCGCCGACGTCGTCGACGGCCCGGTCGAGATCCGCGGCGCGCAGGAGCTGCTCGACGGCACCCGCACGGTCGAGGACGCGCTCGGCAAGCTGCTCGCCCAGCTGCCGGAGACCGGCTACCTGTCCGTGCAGGCGTACTTCGACCGCCTGGCCTGGACGGACCTGGAGGGCATCCGCCCGGTCCTCGCCCGGGCCACGGGCCGGCCCGTCACCTTCGGGTGGGGTCCGCGGTTCCTGCACTCCACCGGCCAGTACCACAAGGGCGGCCCGGCGGAGGGCGTGTACCTGCAGATCACCGCCGCCTCGGGGACGGACCTGGACATCCCGGACAGCCCCTTCAGCTTCGGCGAGCTGATCTCCGCGCAGGCCGACGGGGACGCCCAGGTCCTCGCCGACCACGGCCGCCCCGTGCTGCGGCTGCGGCTCACCGACCGCGCCGAGGGCGTGGCGCGGCTGCGCCAGGCGGTCGAGGCCCTCGGCCGGTAGCCGGTCGGAGCCACCAGCAGCGCTGTCCTAGAATGGGAGGACGCCACGGTCGGCGCGGGACGCCCCGCGCCGACCGTTGTGCGTGGAGGAGCTCGAGGGCGGCGCCCGCCCGCGGGCCCGCAGAGACGTGAAGGAGTACCGTTGCCAGACAACAATGCCCGCAATCCCCTGCGGGACCCGAGGGACAGACGGCTCGTGCGGGTCGCCGCCCCGTCGGCCCTCGTGCTCTTCGGCGTGACCGGCGACCTCGCGAAGAAGAAGCTGCTGCCGGCGATGTACGACCTCGTGAACCGGGGGCTGCTGCCGCCGTCGTTCGCGCTCGTCGGCTTCGGCCGCCGCGACTGGTCCCACGAGCAGTTCCGCGAGGTCGTGCGGGAGTCCGTGGAGGCCCACGCCCGCACCCCCTTCCAGGAGGACGTGTGGCGCCAGTTCGCCTCGGGCGTGCGGTTCGTGCGCGGGGAGTTCGACGAGGACAAGGCCTACGAGGCGCTCAAGGCGACCCTCAAGGAGCTCGACGTCCACGCCGGGACGCGCGGCAACCACGCCTTCTACCTCTCGATCCCGCCCAAGGCGTTCGAGACGGTGTGCCAGCAGCTCGCCGACCACGGGCTCGCCCAGCACGAGAACGCCGCCGGGTGGCGCCGGGTGGTGATCGAGAAGCCCTTCGGCCACGACCTCGCGTCCGCGGCCGAGCTCAACGCCATCGTGGAGCGGGTGTTCCCCGCCGACTCGGTCTTCCGCATCGACCACTACCTGGGCAAGGAGACGGTCCAGAACATCCTGGCCCTGCGCTTCGCCAACCAGATGTTCGAGCCGCTGTGGAACTCCCGCTACGTGGACCACGTGCAGATCACCATGGCCGAGGACATCGGCATCGGCTCCCGCGCGGGCTACTACGACGGCGTGGGCGCGGCCCGTGACGTCATCCAGAACCACCTCCTGCAGCTGCTGGCCCTGACCACCATGGAGGAGCCGCTGTCCTTCCAGGCGCACCACATGCGCGCGGAGAAGGCCAAGGTGCTCGCCTCCGTCGTGGTCCCGCAGGACCTCGCGGCGCACTCGGCGCTGGGGCAGTACGAGGCCGGACTGCAGGGCGGGCAGCGCGTGCGGGCCTTCCACCAGGAGCAGGACATCCCCGAGGACTCGCGCACCGAGACCTACGCGGCGCTGCGCCTGGACATCAACAACCGCCGCTGGGCGGGCGTGCCGTTCTACCTGCGCGCCGGCAAGCGCCTGGGCCGGCGCGTCACCGAGATCGCGGTGCAGTTCAAGAACTCCCCCAACCTGCTCTTCGGGGACAACGGGCACGAGGCCCTGGGGCAGAACGTGATCGTGATCCGGATCCAGCCGGACGAGGGCGTGACCATCCGGCTGGGCTCCAAGGTGCCCGGGACGCAGTCGGAGATCCGCGACGTCACCATGGACTTCGGCTACGGCCACTCGTTCACCGAGTCCAGCCCCGAGGCCTACGAGCGGCTCATCCTCGACGTGCTGCTCGGGGAACCGCCGCTGTTCCCGGACCACGAGGAGGTCGAGCTGTCCTGGCGCATCCTCGACCCCTTCGAGGAGTGCTGGGCGGAGCAGGAGATCATGCCGGAGCCGTACGCGCCGGGGTCCTGGGGACCCGCCGCCGCCGACGAGCTGCT
Organism: Kocuria sp. SM24M-10; assembly: GCF_001027955.1. Lineage (NCBI taxonomy): Bacteria > Bacillati > Actinomycetota > Actinomycetes > Micrococcales > Micrococcaceae > Kocuria > Kocuria sp. SM24M-10. Next base: position 77,440 of record NZ_LDNX01000057.1, read on the forward strand.
GGCCCGCGACGGACGCGTCTGGAGGCGACCGTGATCGTTTCGATGGAGAACACCACCACCTCGGCCATCGACAAGAAGCTGAGCCAGCTGAGGGACCAGCACGGCGTGGTCACGCTGGGCCGGGTGCTCACGCTGGTGATCCTCGCCCAGGCCGGGCACTCGGAGGCCGCGCTGGAGGCGGCGAACTTCGCCAGCCACGAGCACCCGTGCCGGATCCTCGTGCACGTGGCGCACTCCTCGTCCGAGGAGACCCGGCTCGACGCCCAGCTGCGCATGGGCGGGGACGCCGGGGCGTCGGAGGTCATCGTGCTGCACGGCTACGGCGAGCTGGCCGAGCCCACGGAGACCCTGTTCTCCGCGCTGCTGCTGCCGGACGCGCCCATCGTGGCGTGGTGGCCGCACACCGTGCCGCCGCCCTCGCCGCACACCTCCTCGATCGCCGGGATCGCCCACCGGCGGATCATGGACTCCGCGCGCAGCGACGACGCCTACGAGACCCTCGCGGAGCTGCGCCGGCGGTACGTGCCGGGCGACACCGACCTCGCCTGGACGCGGGTCACCAACTGGCGGATCCAGCTCGCGGCGGTCCTCGACCAGGCCGACCCCGCGCCCGTGCGCGAGGTCGTCGTCGAGGGCTGCGGCCGCTCCCCCAGCGTGGTGCTGCTCGGCACCTGGCTGGGCACCCGGCTCGACGCCGAGGCGACCTTCGTGAACAACCCCGGTCCCCGCCGCCTGGACCGCGTCACGCTGGTGCGGGACGACGGCGAGATCGTGCTCGAGCGGCCCGGGCGCACGGTCGCCTGGCTCCGCCAGCCGGGCCAGCCGGACCAGCAGATCGCCATGCCGGTGCGGGACCTCAACGCCTGCATCGCCGAGGAGCTGCGCCGCCTGGACCCGGACGAGGTGTACGGCGAGGTGCTGACCACCGGGCTGCGCGACGTCCGGGTCGCCCGGATCGTCGACACCGCCGGGGAGCTGGCGCCCGGGGCGGCGCGGTTCCTGGCCGAGCACGGCGGGGGCCGGGCCGACGGGGAGCAGCCGGCGGCCCCGGCCGGGGCCGCCCCGGCGGACTCCGGGACCGCTGTCCCGGAGTCCGAGCCGGTCGCGCAGGCCGCATCCACCGCCTCCGGGGAGGACCGCGCGTGAGCCCCGCAGCCGAGACGGTCCCGCACCCGGACAAGGACACCCTGGCCGCGGAGAGCGCCGAGCGGGCCCTGGCCGTCCTCGCGGAGGCGCAGCAGGAGCGCGGGGAGGCCACGGTCGTCCTCACGGGCGGGAGCATGGGCGCCGCCGTGCTCGCCGCGCTCGGCACCTCGCCCCGCCGCACCGAGGTCGACTGGTCGCGGGTGAACGTGTGGTGGTCGGACGAACGATTCGTGGCCGAGGACAGCCCCGAGCGCAACTGCGTCCAGGCCGTGGAGGCCCTCGGCGGCGCCCTGACCCTGAACCCGGACCGGGTGCACTACATGGGCAGCGCCGACGAGTTCGCCACGGCCGAGGAGGCCGCCCTCGACTACCGTCGCGAGCTCGCCGCCGCGGCCGACGCGGAGCAGCGCGCGGAGGCCTTCCCCGTCTTCGACCTCTCCCTGCTGGGCCTGGGTCCGGACGGCCACGTGGCGTCCCTGTTCCCCGGCCTGCCGCACGTCCACGAGGCCTCGGCCACCGTGGTCGCGGTGCACGGCTCCCCCAAGCCCCCGCCGGACCGGATCAGCATGACCCTGCCGCTCGTCAACGCGGCGCGGCGGGTCTGGTTCCTGGTGGCCGGGGCGGACAAGGCCGAGGCCGTCGCGGCCGTGCGGGCCGGCGCCCCGCTGGAGCGCACGCCCGGCGCCGGGGTCCGCGGGACCGAGGAGACGCTGCTGCTCGTGACGCGGGACGCGCTCGGCGGCTGAGCCGCGGCCGCCGCACCCCGTAAAAGGGCTCTACGTCTTTCGGGTGGGGAGTGAGACTCGCGTAGTGAGTTCAGCAAGGTAGGGGTCGAGGTCCCCGATGATCAGTAGCGACCAAGCATGCTGATCTATTCAGAGGACCTCGACGTTGCCCAACGCTACGGGGTGCGTGAGCGCGCCCGCTACTGGAACCTGTTCTCGTTGTGATGTTCTGCTCGGCCTGGGCTGTGTCCACGTCGAGTCCGTTCAGCGAGGCCAGTCACTGCTGACCGTGACCGTCTCCACGTCTTGGCAACTGATGGGTTGTCCGGACTGCGGAGTCGTCGCCCCGAGCCGCGGCCGCAGGATCCGGTGGCTGCATGATGTGCCCGGTGCCGTCCCGGTGCGGCTGCGGTGGCGGCAACGTACCTGGCGGTGCCCAGAGCCGGAGTGCCCGCGCGGGATGTTCGTCGAGCAGGTCCCGGAGCTGGTGGCCGAGCGAGGGACGATCACCACCCGCGCCGTGGCCTGGGCGATCGGCCAACTGCGTCGGGAGCACGCCACCATCGCCGGCCTGGCCCGGCAGTTCGGCACCGCGTGGCGGGCCGTTTGGGGCGCGATCAGGCCCGAGTTGGAACGGATGGCCGCCGATCAGTCCCGCTTCGAGGCCGTGGACTCCCTGGGGGTCGATGAGCACATCTGGCATCACGTCGATCCCCGGAAGCGGGGCCCGAAGGAGTTGACCGGGATGGTCGACCTCTCCCGGGATGCCACGGGCAAGGTACGGGCCCGGCTGCTGGACCTGGTGCCGGGCCGGTCGAAGAAGGCCTACGCCGATTGGCTGGCCGAACGCTCCGAGTCGTTCCGGGCCGGGGTGCGGGTCGCCGCCCTGGACCCCTTCGCCGGATACAGGGGTGCGATCGAGGACCAGCTCGAGGACGCCGTGGCCGTGCTGGATGCCTTTCACGTCGTCAAGCTCGGAACCCAGGTGAAGTAGGCCAGAAACGAGTCCTTCCAGCAGCAAACCATGGGCCGGCGAGGCCGTAAGGGCGATCCGCTGTACGGGATTCAGCGCACCCTGCGGGCCGGAGCCGAGCACCCCACCGACCGTCAGGCCAACCGGGTCACCAACGCCGTTCGTGCCGATCCGGCTCACGAAGAGGTCTACCTTGCCTGGCAGTGCGCCCAGGACCTCAGGGCTGCCTACAGGGCTGCCGACCTCGCCGAGGGCCGCAGGCTCGCTGAGAAGGTCCTGGCCACGTTCCACACCTGCCCGGTTCCGGAGATCGCACGGCTCGGACGGACCTTGCGCCGCTGGAAGGACTCGTTTCTGGCCTACTTCAGCACCGGCCGCTCATCGAACGGCGGGACGGAAGCCATCAATGGGATCATCGAGCTCCATCGCCGCCTGGCCCGCGGTTACCGCAACCGGGACAACTACCGGCTCCGTATGCTCCTGGCGGCCGGCGGGCTCATCCCCTGATCCCCACTCAATGACCGAAGAGCCACTTATCGGTACAACACCGACGGTGTCACCCACGGCATCAAGCCCTTGGCCTATTCCGATCTGGCCAGTGCCCTGCTCGACGTAGTCGACGATCAGAACAGGACTAGCCAGACGATCACCGTCTCAGGTTGAAAGAGATTCACCCAGGGACCCGCGGACACCAAAAGCAAAAGGACGGCCATGCTCCGTGACCAAACCGTCGACCGAGAACCAGCCCCCACCCGGGAACTTCTCCCTGCTTGACAACAGGTGTGAATCTTTACCGAGAAGGTCCTGGCCATCGAGATCACAGCTGGGGACTGTCGCAAGAACGGATGCTCCTATTGGCGTCAAGCGGTTTTGAGGCGTTGTCGGTCGGTCTCGTCGAGCCAGTGCTGACAGCGGTGGACGAGGTCGGGATCGCTAGTCCTGTTCTGATCGTCGACTACGTC
>NZ_LDNX01000058.1:0-720 GCF_001027955.1 Kocuria sp. SM24M-10
GGAGCCATGGCCGACCCCGACTCCCTGACCGCCCTCACCGCCTAATTCCCCTACGAAGGATCGCTACACCACTCCAGGGGGCTTGACCAGCCCTCGGCGAGCAGGGACCGAGCGAGACCGCCGCACGTCAGCGGCTGGCACGACTCGGCGAATTCTCTGCGTAGTCCACCGGCCACCTGCCCGGAGCTTTTTCGACGACGTGCCGAAAACCGGGGCACGCGGCCCGGTTTCTGCAGGTCCATGCGCTCTGTGAAATGGGAAGACTGTTCCGCCCGTGCGCTTGCGCACGGGCGCGCCAGCGAGGCCGCGGCGATCTCAAAGCAACCGCATCCGCCGCCTGCGTGTCGGTGAAACCCTCCTGGACCTGCAACGGCTCGGCGCCAGTGCGTCCAATCAAGCGGCGCGTTGGTTCCGCTCGGAGATGCGGGCTCGCCGCTGGTGGTCTACATCACTTCGTACTGTGCATGATGGGTGCCTTTCCCGCAGGCAATGCCCACCACCAAGTCACAAGGTCGTTGCGGCCAGGCGGTAGAGGAATGCAGCCATCGCGTCACGGGCCACCGCCACATCCGGACGGTACTCAGCACCTCGAGAGGTCGACCAGCCCTTCGACACCTCCACCTCCGCCATCCAGGCCATCTCCTTGTAGAACGGCGTGCCCGGAGTAACATCCACGAACGGCGACGAGGACGGCGGGGCGTAGGCCGGAGACCCGGCCAG
>NZ_LDNX01000059.1:0-12048 GCF_001027955.1 Kocuria sp. SM24M-10
GAGCCCTGCGGGTGGTGATAGGTCCGGTACACCCCCGTCCCACGGATTTCGTAGTCCGGCAAAGAGTGCGAGCCCTGCGGGTGGTGATAGGTCCGGTACAGGTTCATCGATTCTTCCTCTCGTGGTCAGTTCTCGCGGCGGACATGCAGGAGGGTGTAGCCCTTGGGGATGGACGCCAACAGTTTCTCGCGGGCGTCGGTGTAGTCCTGACCTTCTGCGGAGACTTCTTCGGTCGTGTCGGGGCGGATAGTGCCGACGATCTTCATATGCGTGTCCTTGGTTTTGGTGTTAGAGGTGAGCGCAGTGGGCGGCTTCGACGGCTTGGAGGTGCAGCCGATCGGCGGCGGCGGCCGCTTGGCGGGCGGGGTCGCCGTCGTCGGGGTCGTCGTGTTCTTGGGTGGCTTCTTCGGCGGCGTGCATCTGGTCGTCGTGGTAGCCGGACAGTGCCTCGGTGAGCAGCTGATAGGTGCTCGGCTCCAGGGTGATGCTGACTTGGCCGGCACTATGGGCGGCTTCGATGGTGCGGCGCAGCTCCTCGGCGTGCAGGACCTCGTGCAGCAAGGTCATGCGGTCCTCGGTGGTGGGGGCGAACTGTGTTTGACGGGTGAGGAGCTCCTGATGGGCCGCGTGCTGCTCTAGGGCCTCGGTCAGCACCTCATAGGTGGTGGAGTCCAGCTGATAGGTGAGAGTGGGCTCGACGCTCATGGTGTTCCCTTCGACGGGCGTGGCCCCGCTAGGAGTCAGGGGCGGGGCGTTCGGATGATGAGCTGGGAGACGCGCTGCTGGCCGATCCCCAGTAGTGCGGCGATCGCTTTCTGGCTCATGCCGTTCCTGCTCAGAGCCGTGACGGCTTCTCGCGCTTCCTGGGCTGCTTCTTCGGTGAGCTTGCGCGCCTGTTCGGCCTTGTCCTGAGACTGCTTCCAGCTGCTCAGGGCGGCAGCTTGGGCGTCGGTGAGTTCTTGGCTCATTCAGGAGGTCCTTTCGGAAGGGCGCGGGAGCCGGCGGGATCGGTAATCCCAGCGTAGGCCGGGGTCGGACCCCGGCCGGTTGGGCCTAGGCCGGGGTGATGTAGAGAACGACGTCGGCGGAGTGGGTGTCGTCGGCGGCCACGAGCACGGTCCAGCGGGCCGGCCCGAGGTGGCCGGTGTGGATTGTCCAGGTGGTGCCCACGCTCAGCCGGTGATGTTTGCCGATCAGAGCCTCCAGGGTGGCGCTGAGGGCTTCCATGACAGCCGCGGTGCCCTGGGTGGGCTCCTGGTCCTCGGAGAGGGCGCACGCGCGGTCGTGGGCGTCTGCGGCCATGACGACGCGGAACCCTGGACGCACTCCGGCAGCCTGGGCCGCTGCGGTGACCTCGACCGGGGCGCATGTGGCGGGGGTGTAGGTGATGGACATGGCTGGGGTCCTTCCTGGGGGCGGGGGTGGCCTCGGGTGCCGGCGGGCGGGGGCGTGTATCCCGGAGGGATGCTGCTGCCGGCGACGGGAGGGGCGGTCCGCTGGTGCTGGCGGGCTGCCCCTCTGATGTTCAGGTGCTCAGCGTCCGGGCCAGGCCCATCAGCTTGTCGGGGCGGTATCCGCTCCAGTGGTCCACCACGGCGCCGTGGTCGTCCTCGATCACGGTCACCGGGGCGCGTTGGTGGCCGAGGTTCTTCACGTAGTCCAGGGACGCCGGGACGGTGGCCAGGCTGACCGGCGCGTAGGGGATGCGCTTACGGTCCATCGCTTGGGCTGCGGCGGTGCAGTCGGTGCAGTGGGGGGCGGTGTAGAGGGTCACGGTAGCCATTGGGGCCTCCTGCTCGGTGCTGGGGGGAAAGTGCCGGGGAAGGGCGGGGGCCCTCCCCCGGCACGGGGTCGGCTGGTCAGCTGGTGGGCTCGGTGTCCTCGTCGGCCTCGATGGGGTCCAGGGCTTCGGTGAGGGTGTGCGTAGCGCGCAGGACGTTTGCGGCGGTGGCCTTGATGGTCTCGGGGTCGGTCTTGCTCCACCCGGCGACGTAGCCCACGGAGTAGGCGGCGGTGTCCAGGCCGAAAATTCCAGCGACGATGTAGGCCACGGACTCGGCCTCGGTCTCCTTGATGCCACGGTGGGCGATGTATTCGGCGTGGTCCTCATCGGCGTGCAGGAGGACGTGGGCGGCCTCGTGGATCGCGGTCTTGGCGGCCTGGGCGTCGGAGACGTTGGCCTCCACGACGACGCGGCGGGTGCCGTCGGTGGTGGTGTAGCCGTTGGTCTCCCCCGGGATGGGCTCGCGGGTGACGGTCCAGCCGATGCCCTCCAGGTAGGCGGCGGTGCGGGCGTACAGGTCAGCGTCGTCGGAGCCCTCCAGGCGGCGGGCCGGGTGAGCCGGGGCCGCCACGCCTTCAATGGGGTCGGTCTGGGAAATGTCGAACACGGAGAGGATCGGAAAAATGGTGATCTTCTTCTCCTCGTCCTCTCCGGTCTGCTCGTTCTTCTCGGTGACCTTCTTGGAGCTGTAGCCAAAAATCTTGATGGACTTCTCGCCCTTGCGCACCTGGCGGCCCTTGGCCTGCCACTGACGGAAGCCAGCGACCTGGGTCGCGTGCGGGCACTGGGCGGTGATCAGCAGGACGTTGTTGATGCTGAAATTGTGGAAGCTGGCGGCGTAGTCCAGGAACTTCTGCCACTCCCCCGAGGTCGCCAGAGCCTCGACCTGGTTGGTCAGCTTCTCGTGCAGGGCCTTTGCCTCGGCCTGGCGCTGTTCGGCGGTCTTGCGGGTCTTGGTCTTGGTGGTCATTATTTTTCCCTTTCCTTGGTGGTCTTTCTTATAGTTCTATACTAGTCCCTCCGCGTAAATGTGGCAAGTCTTTTTTCTGGTTTTACTGGTATTTTGGTGGCGCGCGGCCGGTATTTATTTGGCTTTTAGGCGCGGGGCGCCCCGCGCCCCAGGATGCGCGCCGGGGGTCCCTTTGGCGCTTTGGGACGGGTGTGTGCTGGGTGTTGGCCCTGAGCCTTTTCGGAGGTCTCCACGCGCCGCCAGTAGCTCGGTACGCGGCCCCGGCCGGGCACCTCATCCCGTCGTCTGTCCTTGGAAGAAAGAACCCGGCCCACTGCCGCTGGTGCAGCCGGAGAACCGCAGGCCGGCGACCATGGGAAACGCTCCGCTGCTTTTTCGGTGGCGGCCGCGAATGGATGAAGGCCGACCCGTAACTACTCGGGTCGGCCTTCGCCCAGGTGCCTTTTATGTGTCATCGTGCCTTTATGACAAATAGGCACGGTGACACATAGGCATGGTGCTGCAAATTGCTCACTGGCTGCGTGGACGTCCTGGGCTGAGCACCCCGGGTCCGGTGAACTCCTCGACGCCGTACTTGGTGTGCAGGTCATCAAGGGACGTGGTGAGCAGTCCGGTGATCCAGTCGGACCAGGAAATGCCGGGGCCGGCGTCGATGACGTAGGCCCTTTTCAGCTCGGTGAGCAGAGGTTTCGGCACCGTCACGCGGAGACGGTCGCGCTGCTCGACGGCTGCTGTGGACTGCGGCGGCGTTTCGGGTTGGGGTGCAGGTTCAGGCGCCGGCGCGGGCGTCTCCTGCTCTGGTGCTGTGGGCGCGATAGGGTCCGCACCGCTGCGACGGCGCCGGGAGGCTTTGGGGGCGTGCTGGGTCGGCATCGGTGAATCTCCTAGGCGGTGAGGGTCCGGTAGTGACGGTCATAGAGCTCTGCGATTGGCTTGGCGTCAGCACCCATTTGACTCAGGGACACTCCGGCCTGAATGGCCCGGCTGATAATGACGCGCTGCGGCACCGGAGGGTCCAGCACTAGGTCCCCGAATTGTTCGGCCAGGGATAGCCTCCAGTGCCGGTCTTCAATGACGTTGGATCGCCATTTATTGACCAGCACCGCAGAAAGCGTCACGGGCACGTGGTAATGCTGGCGGACCCGAGCCACGCTTTCCTCGATTTCCACGAGTGCATCAGCAGAGAAAAGGGTGGGCTCGGTAACGGCCAGGACCCGATCGGCGGCTGCCAATGCGGCCAAGGTGAGGGCTCCGATATTGGGCGGGCAGTCGATGAGCACGACGTCATAGCCGGCGGCGACCTCGCTGGCCTGAATGGCCTCGTGCAGCAGTTTCACCCTGGCGGGGGTGCGCGGATTCTGGGTGAGGTCCCGCTCGACGGCAGCAAGGTCCCGATCCACGGTGGGAGCCAGGTCTAGCCCGGACCATGCGGTGGACACGATGACGTCGGCAAGTGGAACGGGCCCATCTTCGGTGAGCACGTCGGCGGTGATGGGCTGGCCTTCGGGTATCTCCTGGTCATAGAGAGTCCGGGTGAGATTGCCTTGGGGGTCCAGGTCGATAGCGAGGACTCGGGCGCCGGCGCGGCTGCCGGCGTGGGCGAGGTTGGCGGTAGTCGTTGTCTTACCGACTCCGCCCTTCTGTTGAGCTACTGCGATGGTGAGCGGAGGAGTCACGCCAGAACCACCTTTCCAATTGCGCCTTTATGACCTATAGGCATGGTGCCTATGTGCCCTTCCCTTCCCACCTTATGTCATCGTGCCTTTATGGCATATAGGCACGGGGTGTTGGGTGTTCTACGGTTCGCACGCTGGAAGGAGGCTGTCCACGACGGCCGGGGTCAGAGGTGAGGTTGCAACGGAAGGGGGCTGGCCGTTGTGGACAGGCGGGGTGCTGGGTCCCGGTGCCCATGTGGGCACGGGGGTACGGACCGTATCCACGGTGGCGCGGTTGGTCATGGGTGCTCAGCTGACCGTGCGCAGCTCTGCCCAGTCGGTGGTGTAGCTAGGAGAAAGGTCGGCCTGCCGATTGCGCCAGGGGGCAGGGGAGTTGGTGCCGAGTCTCCCCAGCGCAAGGGTGGCAGTGCCAAAGCGACGGTTCACGGCGTCGATCAACTCACCGAGGGGTGCTGGTTGTTCGATGACGCCGGGCAGGACGGGCACGGCCCCCTCGGGGGCGAGGTCTGTGCAGAGGATGCCGGCGCGCATGTAGGACATCCCGTGCACCAGCTTGGGCACCAGGGCCGCCCGGGCCGCGGCCACCAGGGGAGCGGGTTCATTGGTGGGCACGGCCAGATGCACGTGCGTAGAGACGTTGTGTGCGGGCCCGGGCCGGTGCGGGGAGGTGCTCGCGAACACTGTGAAGCGCCCGGTGACCTCGCCTTCCTTCCGGAGCCGGCGGGAGGCTCGCTGGGCGAACTCGGCCACCGCGGCTCCGACGATCTCGGGGTCCCAGATGGGGTCCGGGAAGGACCGGGAGACCAGGATCTGCTGCTTGGTCGCGACCTCGTCCTCCACCGGGATGGCGGGGAAACCGTTGAGCTCCAGCACGGTGCGCATCTGCACCACGGAGAACGTGTTCCGGATGGCCACCGGGTCGGCATCGCGCAGGTCGGCGATGGTCTCGATGCCCATCGCCTCCAGCCGCTGGGCCAGCCGCCCGGCGATCCCCCAGACCTCGGTGACCGGCAGGGCCGCCAGGAGTCGGTCCCAGTACCCCTCGGGGGCCTGGTCCCAGTGGACGACTCCACCGGTGGCGGGCAGCTTTTTGGCGGTCTCGGCGGCGATCTTGGCCCGCGTCTTCGAGCTGGCGATCCCGATGCTCACGGGCAGCCCGACGTTGCGGGCCACCGTGGCTTTTAACCGGCGCGCCCACCGCACTTGCTCCTCGGGTGTGCCCTCCGGGGGGAGGAGGAAGCACTCGTCGATGGAGTACACCTCCTGACCCCTCGCGTGGCGGGCCAACAGCAGCATCACCCGCTCCGACAGGTCCGCATACAGCTGGTAGTTGGAGGACCGCTTTTCCAGCCCCCAGCGTTGGGCGTCGGCGCGCAGTTGGAACCAGGGGTCGCCCATCTTGATGCCCAGGGCCTTGGCCTCGGGGGAGCGGGCGACGACGCAGCCGTCGTTGTTGGAGAGCACCACCAGCGGCTTGCCGGCCAGGGAGGGCTCGAAGAGGGCCTCGCAGGAGGCATAGAAATTGTTGACGTCCACCAGGGCAATCACGGGTCATCACCTTGTCTGGCCCGGCTAGTGCAGTTTCCGGGAGTGGACGTGGTGGATCGAGTAGGTCACCACACCCCATACCTGGAGCTGGGTCATCGAGGGAATCGTGATGTCGGGATAAGCGGGGTTCTCGGCGTGGAGGACCACGCCGTGGTCGTGGACGTGGAGGCGTTTGACGGTGAACTCGTCGTCGTAGACGGCGATCACCACATCACCGTGTTTGGGGGTGATGGATCGGTCCACGAGGATTTCGTCGCCGTGGTAGATCCCTGCTCCTTCCATGGAGTCTCCGGTGACCCGGAATGCGTAGGTGGAGGTGACGTCTCTGATCAGGACCTCGTTGAGGTCGATCCGGCCGTCGTCGAAGCTGTCCTGGGCAGGGGAGGGGAAGCCAGCCGGGACTCGGACCAGGACCGCAGAGACCAGCGCGGGGCGGTCAATGGTGAGCGGTACTGGGTGTGTCATGCCGCCAGGATAGAACACTTATTCTAAAGCTCAGTCCATAAACACAATAGACCCGTACAAATATACGGTTTGACTGGTGTCGATGCTGCGGATTCTCCCGGTCCGACCGGACACGCCAAGGGGGACCGGCTACGGCGCCGAGGCGGCGCCGGCGGCTTGGTTTTGGCCGGCGGCGATCTGGGCGGCCCAGCGTTGCCGGAACGGCCGGCGGGGGCCAGGCACGGGAGAGGACGCCGGGGCGGTGTGGGCGGTCGCGCAGTGGGGGGGTGCCGGCAACCAGAGTGATCTGCGATGCCGCAGGTGGGGCCCCGCCATGGGATTCAGCGGGGCCCCGTGCGTCCATGAAGCGGCCAAGCCTGGACGCACATCGATGAGGGCACCTGCCTGCCGGTGGATTGTCTTTCACGTCCAGCAGGTTCCAGGCGGCGCATCGACGTAGCCAGGGTAGGAGCCGGAACTGGGTCTTACCTAGACACCGAGCACCGCAGCAAACAACCACCTACTCCTCTCACGGCGGGCAGTTCCGCCTAGTTGGTGGTGTAGCTGGGGGAGGGCATCAAGGCAAACCTCAATGAATACTGCGCCCCGAATGGCAACGCTTCCTAGAGGGCCAGATGTCCACTGTTGCTCTCGGGGTGGTGGATTACGGTTATCCGCGGCGTTCTTGGGAGCGTCGGGCGAGCTCGTCGAGGTCGATGTCACCGGCCACGTAGCGGTCGGTGTCGGCCATGGCCGCCGGGGTGGGGGCGAGGTCTTCCAGCACCGCATGGTGCCAGCTCATCTCTGCGGCCAGCACGTGCTGGAGCTGTTCGCGGGCATCGGTGGCTTCGGACTTCCGTTTGCTGAGGAGGGTGTCCACCGGGGGGCCGACCATGGCGCCTAGCGCGGCCGTGGTCACGGCGACACCTATGACCAGGACCCCCAGCGCCCCCAAGGCATGGGCGGTTCCTTGCCGCGCGTGGAATGCACGACTCTTCCGCTTTTGTCGTTGTCGCATCAGCAAAAGGGTACGGGAGTGCGTTTCCCGGATCGAAACGCGGCTCATGCCTGGTGTTTGTCCACCGTTCAACTGAACCGATTCGTCTCGTGCTTCCATCGACGGCCTTCCGAGGTGCGGTGGTCACGGGAGTAGACGACTGCCAGCACGGGGAGGACACTGGGCGTCGGTGAAAGGCATCTCACCCGAAAGGCCGGGGCTCGTCCCCGGTCTTTCGGGTGCCGTGAGGGCCGCTGCTGTGGTCCCGGTGGACTCCCTCAGCGGGTGCCTGGCTTAAAAGGGGGCGGGCCCTGCCTAGTCGAGGGGGCGGCAGGGCCCGTCCGATGCCCGCACGGGGGAGGTGGCGGAACATCGTCGATCAGCATCTACTCCTGTGGCACGCAGGAATACGTCCATCTGCGGCAGGAGTACTGGCCGTTGCTGATCGATGTCCCCAGGGTAGGACACGTGTGCGTTCGTGTACGTGGTGCGGTGGAAGGTGAAGTCGTGTGTCGGCCGGCGCTAGGTGGGGTAGGGAGCCGCCGGGGAGCACTCCGGCGGGTCCCTGGTAGGCAGGTTCGGCCATGGGAGGGGTCCTGTGCTGGGGGCGGGATCAAGCTAGCGGTGCGGCGGCGCGGCCGGCTGCGATCTGGGTGGCCCAGCGTTGCCGGAACGGCCGGCGGGGGCCCGGGGCGGGAGAGGACGCGGGGAGGGCCGCGGCGGCCGCTGTGCGGGCTGCGTAGCGTTCGGCGGCCGCGCGTGCTGCTGCGCGGCGCTGGGCGGCCTCGGCGGCGATCCGCTGGTCGCGGGACCGCAGGGGGGTGCCGTCGGGGTGGGTCCAGGCGCGCATCCGGGCGGCCAGCCAGGCGGCGGGGTTGTCGATGCCTTCCACGGTGAGGAAGCCGTAGCGGGTGCCCTGAGGGGTCCAGTCCAGGGCGGTGAGCACGTCGGCGATGGTCCATCCGGCTTCGAAGAACGGCTTGCACACGCTGGTGACGTGGGCGGTGGTGAGCTGGCGCAGCACGATGGCCTCGTGCTGGAGTTCCAGGGCAGCCGCCCGCTGAGTCTCCTTCCGCGCCCGACGGGTCACCCGCCCTGTCAAAGGCTCCGTCGTCGCATGACGGGGCCACAGCGGGGCTGTACGACGACTCAGGGCCGCGACCACCTCGCGCCGCTGCGCGGCGCGCTTTCGGGTCGGTCGCGGCGTAGCCGCGTCCTTCGGGGAAAGTTCTTCGCGCGCGTGCGGGGAGAGATTCTCCCACTTCGTGGGGACCGGGGTGTCAGTTATCTCCACAGGCTCACCTGCCGGCTGGACGGTGTTGTGGATGAGCGCGTAGACGGGGGCCTCTCCGCGGGTGCGGCCGGTGGCGGCCGGGGTGCGCCCCGCGCTGCGGCCGGTGGCCACCACGGCCAGCAGCCCGCACTCGCGCAGGTGACGGATCACCCGGGCCACGGTGGAGCGGGAGCGGTCGATCTTCTCCGCGACCCAGTCCCAGGTTGTGCGCCAGGTGCGCGAGGCGGGGTCCTGCTGGCGGCAGATGATCTCCACCACGGCCAGCAGATTCGCCCGGGCATCGGCGCGCAACTGCTCGAGGCCGGCATGCTCCAGAACGGCCCGGCGCCAGGCGGCAACGTGCTTGGCAAGCTGGCAACCCGTGGGCACCGCCCGCAGCACGACCGCCCTGGAACGCTCCTGCTCCACCCGCACACGGCGGGCGTGAGAGAGGAACTTGTGGGCGGACGGGTGCTCGTCCTGGTCAGCGGCAAACGTCACGTCGGCAGCACGGAGCTGGGAGGACTCCACATGGTGACGCGTCTCAGCTACACTAGGGGGCACAACAGTCCCCTGGTGATGGGTTCATTGCTAGGTCTCATTCAGTTAGCTGTTGAACCAGCTGTCCCCGGTCGCCAAACTAGCGACAGCTGATTGACTTCGACGGCCCGCCCACCACGGCGGGCCGTCAGTCATTTAATGGTCAAGAGGTAGTTGGTCCTTCTCCTGGTTCTGCCGCTCGTCAATTACGTTCGGCAGCCCATAATCACGATCAACCAGAGCACCCACATAGTCAGCCTGGGACAGGCCCAGCGCAGCTGCCCGCTCCGCCACACGGCGGTGCTGAGCAGGCTTAACGCGCATGTTGAGTGCGACGCGCTGCCCGAACAGCTTGGGGGGTGTGTACTCCTTCATGCGCTCACCCTCTCACATAGCTTTTGCTAGCGCTAGAACGTCGAGGGGTGTGTCTTAGTTATGGCCGACTCATAGGTTCCATTAGCCAAGCCACTGGGTGAAGCCGAGCAGGGCCGGGGGCTTATCCCCTATGTCGGGGACAAAAAACAGGGGATATAGCCGGTTGCCCCTGCCCTTGCGCATTGCTTCCACCGCTGATCACGGCCGATGAAAGGCTGGCAGTGCACATTGGGAAGCAGTCGTTTGCATACATATCATCGCTGTAGGTGCCCCGGGAAGGTCCGCCGGACGACAAGGCCAGTAGCGCCTCAGGGAGATGTGTCGGAGTGGTGTGCCGCGATAGGTCAGAGCGTGTTTTGGTTCAGCAGATACGCGGTCCAGATATCCAGCAGCTCACGGGTCCTGTCCATATCCAGCGTGTGAAGTGTGGGGCGGCCCCTCCCGGGTTGCGGAGTGGACGTGATGACCCCTTGGCCTCGAAGGAGCTCCAGGTGCGGTCCCACGGTCCCTGAGGGCAGGCCGAGACGGGTGATGAGGTCTGGGCCGAGGAGGGGGCCCCGCGCGAGCTCGTGAATGATCGCGAGGCGCACGGTGTTTCCCAGGGCCACAGCGGCCGCATGTACTGCGTCGCTCTGACCGCGGGGTTGGATCGGGGCTGGCATGCGTCCCATTCTCCACTGTCCTCTCACTTAAACGGATACAGCGTGATGACGCACGCCGCGAATAAAACGGGTTACACTTTCCATAAAGGATAACCCTGAATGGTTGTTGATGGGACCGGAGGTTGGTGTGAGCGAGGAGTCCAAGGGCGGCGGTGGCCTGGTGACCGCGGTGACCGTGGGTGCGCTCTTGCTGACGGCGGTGCCGGTGGTCGGTGTGGCGGGTCTTGCGGTGCTGACGCAGACCCAGGCTTCGGCCGATGGTTGCGCCCCGGCCGCGGTGGTCTCCGGCGAAGAGTCAAAGGATGTGCTGATCAACGTTCCCACTGGTTGGGGCCCGTTGGTGGAGGCGGCCGCTGAGGAAGCGGGATTGCCGGTGAGTGTGGTCGCTGCCCAGCTCAAAGCCGAGTCCAACTGGGATCCCAACGCTGGTAGCTC
This sequence comes from Kocuria sp. SM24M-10, assembly GCF_001027955.1. NCBI lineage: Bacteria > Bacillati > Actinomycetota > Actinomycetes > Micrococcales > Micrococcaceae > Kocuria > Kocuria sp. SM24M-10. The sequence goes on from NZ_LDNX01000059.1 coordinate 10,704, forward strand.
TGCTGGGGCGCAGGGGGTCGCGCAGTTCATGCCTGATACCTGGGCCCGGTACGGCCAGGGTGGGGACGTCACTAATCCCGAGGATGCGATTCCGGCCTATGGGCGCTATATGGCTGCCCTGCGCGATGAGGTGAAGGACCTGGCCGGCGATGACGCGGACCAGCTGGTGCGCCTGATGCTGGCCGCTTACAACGCCGGCCCCGGTGCGGTGGCCCAGTACAAGGGGGTGCCGCCGTTCGCGGAGACCCAGAAGTACGTGACCACGATCCTCGACGGTGGGCAGGTGGAGTTCTCCGCGGATTGCGAGGTGCCCACCGGTGCCAAGGAGTGGGACGGGGATCTGGGCGACGGGGAGTGGACCACACCCCTGCCGGGCGGGAAGTTCACCTCCGGCTACGGGCGGCGCAACGTCCCGGGTCTGCCTGCCTGGGCGCAGGACCACGTGGGGGTGGATATTGCCACCCCCGGTACCGGCTCAGGTTCGGGAGGTCCGGTGATCGCGCCGACCGATCTGCGCATCACCGGGTTCAACAACGAGGACGGGTGCGTGATCGCCAAGGAGAACGGCGATGATCCCGATTTCGGGTTCGCCTTCTGCCACCTGAACTCCTATGCGGTGAAGAAGGGCCAGAAGCTCTCCCGTGGGGACGTGATCGGCACCGAGGGCAACCGGGCCGGTCTGGGAGCGGTGGCCACGCACCTGCACTTCGAGATTTACAAGCCGTCCGCCCCGGACGTCGTTTTCCCCTACGAGGGCTACAACATCGACCCTGAACCGATCCTCAAAGAGAAGGGAGCGTGGCCGAGATGATCCGCCACCGTCGCCGTCTGAGTGCTGTCCTGGTCCTGTGCGCCCTGCCCCTGGCGGGCTGCGGGGCGGGCGCTGAGCAGACGTCCCAGCAGGCCACCACCTCTCCCACGAGTGCGGCCGCTTCCGGCAGCACTGCCAGCACCCCTACTGTCCCGGCGACCCCGGCGGTGCCGGGGGATGGCACGTTCCCGGTGCCGGGGGATGCGGACCGGGCCGATGTGGAGTCCACCGCGCACACGGCCGCGCTGATGCTGCACTCCTGGGACACGGCCACCGACCGTACCGAGACGGCCGCGGCGATCCGCGCCAAGCCGTTGATGTCCGAGGAGTGGGCGGCCAATCAGATCGAGCCGCAGCGCAATTCCTCGCAGGGCGCCTGGTTGAAGCCCTCCGAGCACCGGGCCTACAGCGAGGCTCGGGCGGTGGCGGCGATCGGGGACGCGGCTCGGGACGTGGCACCGGATAAGCCTCGATCCACCGATGAGCTTGGGTGACAAGCGGGTGCCGTGACGCAGAAATGCCCCTCTGATCAGG
>NZ_LDNX01000006.1:0-13628 GCF_001027955.1 Kocuria sp. SM24M-10
GTTCCACCACTTGTGCCACAGGGCGTCGTCCGTGCCGAGCACGAAGCAGTCCAGCCGGTTGCGCGCCCAGGAGGAGACCCCCACGCCGCCGCGGCACCGGCCGCCCAGGCTCTCCCAGCCGCTCCAGCGGCGCCCGTTCCACCACTTGTGCCACAGGGCGTCGTCGCGGCCGATGCCGAAGCAGTCGATCCGGTCCCGGTCCCAGGACACGGCGGAGGGGTTGTACCGCAGCCGGCCGCCCAGGCTCTCCCAGCCGCTCCAGCGGCGCCCGTTCCACCACTTGTGCCACAGGGCGTCGTCGGTGCCGACGACGAAGGTGTCGAGCCGGCCCCGTGCCCAGGAGGACACGCCGGTGCCGTACCGGCAGTCGCCGCCCAGGTCCTCCCATCCCGACCAGGCGGTGGTGGTCACGGGCGCGGCGGAGCCGGCCGGCGCGGACCCCAGGGCCACCCCTGTGCCCAGCACGGCGCCGGCCGTGATGAGGTTCCTGCGTGAGATGCCGCCGGGGGCGGCGGCGGTCCGCTCGTGCGGAAGGTCCCGTGTGGTCATGGTGTGCTCCTCGACGCGGGGCGGGACCGGCCGGTCGCACGGGCTCCCGCCGCGGTGGATGGTGGCCGCGACCGGGCCGGCGCCGTCCCGCCCTCCGTCCGGGGTGGTGCGGGCACGGTCCGCCGGTCGCACGGCCATGATCCGGCCTGCGGCGTTATCCCGGTATGACTACCTCCGGGGCACTTCGGGCACCCTGGGCGCGCCCGGGCGGGACGCCGGGGGCCCGGCGCGGCCCGATGACCGGGCGGCCGGGCCGGCGGGGCTCAGAAGCGGCGCCGGACCCGCAGGGTGCTCGCCAGGCGCCGGACCTTGGGCACGTTGGTGGAGAGCACCAGGTAGCCCGTGAGAGTGCCCACGGTGGTCGCCCCGCCGGCGATGAGCGGCGTGTGGTAGCGGCGCCACCGCTCCGGGTCCGAGGCGAGGATGTGCGCCATCCCGTTGATGGACGCGGCGATCACCGCCCCGGCGACCACCTGGTGGCCGATCTTCTCCCCGCGCTTGAGCAGCGGCTCGAACTCGTCGGCGCGCAGGTGGACGTCGAAGCCGCCCCGTTCCAGGACCACGATCAGCCGGCGCAGGTACTCCGGGGCCTCCACGCCCATCTGCACGGCGTCCTCCACGACGTCCCGCAGCCGCTTGACCAGGACCTCGGGGGAGAGCCGGTGCAGGACGAAGCGCTGGGCGTAGGGGGTGAGGACGGTGACCAGGTCGAAGTCCGGGTCCAGGCCCGTGCCCACGGACTCGGCCGTGACGAGCATCCGCAGGAACAGGGCGGACTCGCGCGGCAGGTGCATCCGGTAGCGGCGGAGCAGGCCGATGAGGTCGCCCATGAGGTGGCCCACCCGCACCTCCTGCAGCGGCTTGTTGGCGTAGCGGCGCAGCATGATCCCCACGTCGCGGTCCAGCTCCCGCTTGTTGACGTCCTCCTCCTGGGACGTCATGCCGAGCAGCCCGGCCGCCGCGCGCCGGGGGTTCTGCTGCACCACCCCGAGCATGAGGGTGACCAGGTGGTCGCGGAACTCGTCGGTGAGGGTGCCCATCATGCCGAAGTCGATGATGCCGATCCGCCCGCCGGTCTCCACGAAGAGGTTGCCCGGGTGCGGGTCGGCGTGGAAGAAGCCGTGCTCGAAGATCATCCGGCAGATGGCCTCGGTGGAGTCCACGGCCAGCAGGTGCCGGTCGAGCCCGGCGGCCTCGAGCGCGGGGTAGTCGTTGATCTTGATCCCGCGCACCCGCTCCATGGTGAGGATCCGGGAGGTGGAGGCCTCCCAGAAGATCTCCGGGATGTGCACCCGGGGGTCGCCCCGGAAGTTCTCCGCCATCCGCTGGGCGTTGCGGGCCTCCGTGAGGTAGTCCAGCTCGTCCCGCAGGGACTGGGCGAACTCGTCCGCGAGCCCCGCGAGGTCGAAGTGCTCCACGGCAGGCCAGTAGGTGGACAGCAGCTTGGCGAGCTCCGCGAGGATCTCCAGGTCCCGGTTGACCTCCTCGACGACGCCCGGCCGGCGGACCTTCACGACGACGTCGACGCCGTGGTAGACGGCCGCGTGCGCCTGGCCGATCGAGCCGGTGGCCAGCGGGGTGGGGTCGATCTGGGCGAGGATCTCCTCCGCGGCGGAGTCCGGCTCGGACTCGATCATCGCGCGGATCTGCTCCGGGGGCACCGGCGGCGAGTTGTCCTGCAGCCGGGTGAGCTCCTGCACGTAGCGCGGCGGCAGGAGGTCCGGTCGCGTGGAGACCAGCTGCCCCAGCTTCACGAAGGTGGGACCGAGCTCCTCGAGGGCCTGCCGCAGGTGCACCGGCTGGCTGTAGAGCTTGTTCGGGTCGATCAGGCGCACCCGGGCCAGCGGCGCCCGCCACTCCTCCTTGATCCCGCCGAGGGCGAAGCCGAAGCCGTGCTTGGAGAGCACCTCGAGGATCTGCAGGAAGCGTTCGCGGCGGCTGATCATCGGCCGGCCACTCCGGTGCTCATCCGGGCCAGGTAGAAGGACATGAATCCGGTGGCCACCGCCACGATGAAGCACAGCGCGCTGACCAGCGGCTCGATCCCCAGGAACACCGCTCCGACGCCGGCCAGCAGCACGGTCACCGCCAGCAGCGCCCACACGGCCACGCCGACCCGCCCTGCGGCACCGCCGCGGGGGTGGGCGGAGGAGCGCTGGACGGAGACGTCCTCGTCCGGCCCCGAGCGCTCGGCGCCGGCGGCCCCCGCACCGGACACGGTCAGGCCCTTGCGCCACTTCTTGGCGTTGCGTGAGCGGTCGGCCTCCGCGGGGACGTAGGCGTCCGGCACCGGGTGGCCGTCGGTGGGCGGGAGCAGCTCGGGGACGTCGTTGGGCAGCCGCTCGAACCACTCCGCTGGGATCTCCTCCGGGCGGGCGGCCTGGATGGTCATCGAGACCTCGAAGGCCGAGCCGCGGATCGTGCCCCACACCGCGGTGAGCAGCTCGTGCTGGAACGCGTGGTTGATGATCGGGATGAACTGCTGGGACATCTGGGTCGACAGCCGGCCCACCTGCCGGCGCTCGTAGAGCACGTCCACGGTGTCCACGACCTGCCCGTGGTGGTTCTTGACCTTGTTGGCCTCCAGGGTCAGCATCACCCGGCCCTCGCCCGAAGGCGGCACCACGCTGTGCAGGTACTCGGCGAACTCCTGCTCGTCCAGGACCTTGATCGAGGGCCCCTGCGGCAGCACGGTCGCGTGGGTCGGAGGCGTGTTGAGCGGGAACAGCAGGTCCGGGGCGGCGATGGACAGCCGCGCCGTCGCGTCGACCTCCGCCTGCCCGTCCTGGCGCAGCACGGTGGCGTCGAGCTTGAGCGGGGCCACCGGTGTGAAGCCCGAGGCGATCACCCGGGCCAGGTAGGGCCAGTACCGCTGCGCGTCCTGCTGGGCGAGGTGGCCGATCTTGTTGGGGCCGATCCGGACCGAGACCGTGTGCGGGTCGAAGGGGTTGTCCGGCTCCGGCACCAGCGCCGCGTTGCCCGTCCAGGTCCGCAGCTTGCCGAAGGACAGACCGCCGAACACCCGCATGATCTCGGTGTCGTAGAAGTTCTCCGTGACGATCTCCAGAGAGCCGCGGTCGTTGAGCGCGTAGTCGGTCATGGTCTCCCTCGGTGGAGCTGGGGCGGCAAGTCGTCAATAGCTTCTCACGATTCCCGGAACGGCCGGTTCAAGCCCCGGCCCCTACGGTGTCCGGGCCGACTGGTGCAATGAGCACCGATCAGGAGTCCCGTGCGGACACCGATGAGGACGCTGATCAGGACACCGGGCGGGCCCCGGTGGCCGCCCCGGGACGAGAGCCGGACCGGGACCGGAGAGGAGGCGCGGATGCCCCAGGGCCAGGCCCCCCCGCCCGAGCCCGCCGGCACGGCCGTGGACGTCGACGTGCTCCGCACGCTGTTCCTCAGCCCCGCCGGCTGGATCCACCGCCGCGTGGAGTCCGTGCTGATGAGCCCCGACGGCGTCACCCGGCGGAAGGTCTCCCTCGACGTGGACCTCGCCGCCCACGACCCCTGGCCGGCCGACGCCGCCGGCCGGCTGCTGGTGCCGGTCACCATCCAGGCCAAGCAGCCCCTGCGCAACTTCGACGCCGTCTGCGAGGGGGAGCCCGCCCCCGTGCTCGGCACCGAGGACAACGGGGCGCTCGCCGAGCTGCTGCTGCGCGGACTCATCCCGGAGCAGCTGCCGCTGGCCGAGGCCGCCCTGCTGGCCGAGCAGCACGTGCCCGCGATCGTGCACGTGCCGGAGCTGCTCGTGGAGGACGCCCTCGACCGGTTCTGGGCCCACTGCGAGCACCTGCGCGCGGTCGTGCACGAGCTGATCGCGCTGGGCCGGCTCTCGGCCGAGGACGCCGAGAACTGGGACGGCGACTTCGCCCTGTTCACCACGGTGGCCGACCAGCTGGCGCGCGGGTTCCTGCTGACCTTCGTGCTGCCCGCCGAGCTCGCGGGCCGGCGGCTCGTGCTCAAGTACGCGATGGACGAGCAGTACGCCGCCGGCCGCCGGTCGCGGGCGCAGGACCGGCTGCGGCACTGCTGGAAGCCCTGGGTCGGCCGGGTGGGCCTGCACGACCTCGCCTCCTGCCGCAGCTTCCACCTGGAGCTGACGGTGCCCGCGGAGGTCCGGCTGCACGAGTTCACGGTCCTCTCCGCCGAGGACGACAGGAGCGGCACGGTCCCGGACCGGGCGGTGGACCGCGTCCTCGCCGAGGACCGGATCGTGCAGCGATGGCCCGGTGCCGTCCGCGGCCACCTGGCCCTGCGGCCCACGTCCCGTTTCGACGACGCCTTCTGCGAGATGGTGATCCTGCCGGCCCGGCAGGGGATCACGGCGTTCGCGTCCGTGGCGGTGAGCCTGATCACCGCGGTCCTGCTGCTCGTGGGTGTCGTGGCGGCCGCGCCCGAGCGGGTGCTGGGGCCGGGCTGGCAGGTGCCGTCCGCGGCGGCGTCGATCGTGATGTCCGTGGTCGCGGTGCTGCTCTCCTGGATCAACCGGCAGCCCGAGCACGACCTCTCGGTGCGCGTGATGCGCCCGCTGCGCTACGCCCTGAACCTGGAGGCGTTCGTCATGCTCATGCTCGCCGGCGCGGCGTCGGTGCCCTTCACCCCGGGGGCCGCCGGGGCCTACTGGGCCCTGCTGCTGCTCCTGCACACGCTGTCCCTCGTGCTGGTCGTGCGCACCTGGTGGGTGCGCCGGGCCGTGGACCGCGGCCGCTACACCGCCCGGGCGCGACGGCGCGGGCCGTGACCGGCGGCGCTCTGTTCAGTGGGACGGTGGCCTCCTACACTGGAGAGGTCACGGAAAGGATCCACCATGGCCTATGACGCACGGACCGGCCCGCAGGAGCCCCAGCCGCGCCGCACGCGACCGAACGACTCCAAGGTGAACGTGCTGCAGCTGGGCAACTCGTCGATGTCCCTGGGCCAGAGTCTGGACCGGCGCGTCTTCAAGTCCAACGAGGACGCCCAGCGCGCGGTGGAGCGCGTGCTGCGCCGGGCCGCCCGCCGCGCCGGCTGAGGCGACGCCGCCCGGAGGTGCGCCGTCAGGGGCGGGCCGCCGCCTGGGCGCGCAGGGCCCGCAGCAGGTGGTCCTGCTCCTCGGCCAGGATCCGGCGCAGCGCGGCCGGCGCCCCGGCGTGGTTGCTCAGCCACAGCTCCGTGCGCGCCACCACCGGGTGGTGCTGGGGGTCGCGGCCCGGCTCCAGATCGGCGTCCGAGGGGTAGAGGCCCTCGACCGTGCGGGTGGCCATCCCGATGGACCGGCGCGCCCAGACCTCCTCCAGCATGGCGAAGTAGGGCTCCCGGTAGGGCTCCACGAGCTCCTCCGGGCCGAGCCGGAACCCGGCGATCGTGGCCGTCAGCAGCTCGTTGGACAGCCCCTCCCCGGTGATCGCCTCCCACGCCTCGGCCTTGGCCTCCGGAATGGGCCGGGCGGCGCGGGTGCGGGCCCACCCGATCTGCCCGGTGCGGGTGCGGTCCGCGGCGTGCTCCCGCTCCACGGCGGCCTCCAGCTCCGGGTCCGGGCCGTGCGCGGTGGCCACCAGCGCCGTCCACAGCGCCCAGCGCAGCTCCGGGCCCAGCGTCAGCCCCGGCAGGGCGTCCGCCCCGGTGAGCAGGTCCCGCAGCCAGCCGTCGTGGGAGCGGTCGCGCCGGGCCAGGCGCGCGGTCTGCCGGGCGAGGGCGAGCTGGCGGTCGCTGCCGGGGTCCGCCCCGCGCAGCTCGCGCACGGCGACGTCGAGCAGCCGCCCCCGCAGCCGGTCCCGCCGTGCCGGCGGGGTGTAGCGCTCCACGGCCTGCACGGCGTGCTCCACGGCGTTGACGAACATCCCCGCCTGCGGCTCGGCGAACCCGTGGTCCAGGACGGCCCCCACCCAGTCCCCGGGGTCCAGCTCGGCGTCGCGGGCGGCGTTCCACAGCCCCGACCACAGCTGGGCCCGGGCCATGGCGTCCTCCACGGAGGACAGCGAGCTCAGCGCCGTGGTCAGCGACAGCGGGTCCAGGCGGGTCTTGGCGTAGGTCAGGTCCTCGTCGTTGACCACCAGCAGCGGCGCGGTGGAGCCCACGAGCTCCGGGACCTCCACACAGGCCGCCGCGGGCAGGTCCACGCTGACCGTGCCGGTGCGCACCAGCACGTCCCCGGGCCCGCGCTCGTAGCCGCCGAGCAGCAGCCGGTGCGGGCGCAGCACCCCGGGGCCGGGCTCCTGCAGCAGCGCGGCGAAGGTCACCGCCCCGTCGTCGTCCCGGGCGAGGTCCAGGCTCAGGGTGCCGACCCCCGAGGTGGCCAGCCAGGAGTCCGCCCACCCGCGCACGTCCCGCCCGGAGGCCTCCTCGAGCACCGCCAGGAAGTCCTCCAGCGTGGTGGACCCGTAGGCGTGGCGGCGGAAGTAGGAGCGGCACGCGTCGACGAACGGGCCGTAGCCCACGAACGCGACGAGCTGCTTGAGCACCGCCGCGCCCTTGGCGTAGGTGATGCCGTCGAAGTTCTGCCGGGCGGCCTCGAGGTCCGGGATGTCGGCGACCACCGGGTGCGTGGTCGGGAGCTGGTCCTGCTGGTACGCCCAGGCCTTGCGCCGGTCGGCGAAGGCGATCCACGCCTCCTCGAAGTCGGTGGCCTGCACCGACGCGTGGGCGCCCATGAACTCCGCGAAGGACTCCTTCAGCCAGAGGTCGTCCCACCAGCTCATGGTCACCAGGTCCCCGAACCACATGTGGGACATCTCGTGCATCAGCGTGTTCGCCCGGCCCTGGTACTGGGCACGGGTCGCCCCGTCCGGGAACAGGTACTCCTCGGTGAACGTCACCAGCCCCGGGTTCTCCATCGCCCCCAGGTTGTACTCCGGCACGAACGCCTGCTCGTACTTCCCGAACGGGTACGGGTGGTCGAAGAGCTCGGTGAAGAACGTCAGCCCCTGCCGGGTGAGGTCGAACAGCTCACGGGCGTCGAGGTGCTCGGCCAGCGAGGCCCGGCAGTACAGGGCCAGCGGCACGGTCATCCGGCTGCCGTCCTCGAAGGAGTGCCGCCACTCGCTCGCCACCCGGTGGTAGGGCCCGGCCAGGACGGTGGTGATGTACGTGGAGATCCGCTCGGTGGCGGAGAACTCGTGCCGCAGCGCCCCGCCGCGCTCCGCCTCCGGGGCGGGGGAGCTCACCATCCGCACCCCGTTGGACGAGACCTCCCAGCCCTCCGGGGCCAGGACCGTGAACCGGAACGACGCCTTGAGGTCGGGCTGCTCGAAGCCGGCGAAGACCCGGCGGGCGTCCGCCGGCTCGTACTGCGTGTAGAGATAGGTCCGCCCGTCGGACGGATCCACGAAGCGGTGCATGCCCTCGCCCGAGCGGGAGTAGCGGGCCCGGCCGGCCACCGTGACCTCGTTGTCCGCCGCCAGCGAGGGCAGCCGGATCCGGGAGCCCTCCACGACGTCGTCCGGGTCCAGGGCCAGGCCGTTGACCGCCACCGACTCCACCGAGTGGGCGATGAAGTCCAGGAACGTCTGCGCGCCCTCCTCGGCGCGGAAGCGCACCGTGGTCTCCGACCCGAACGAGTCCTCGGCCGGATCGGCGGCGGCGGAGAGGTCGAGCACCACCTCGTAGTCCTCCACGGTGATCAGCGCGGAGCGGTCGGCGGCCTCGCGGCGGGTCAGGTTGTCGTTGCGCACGGTGCCATTGAACCATCCGGGCCGCCGCCCCGCCCTGGACAGCAGGCTGACGGTGCCTAGGCTGGAGGCGACCGCCGCCCTCGACCCCAGGAGGCCCCCCATGGCCGACGCCCCCGCCGCCCGCAGCGGGCGCGCCCCCGAGCCGGCGGGTCCCGCCGGGCAGGACCGCCGCACCGTGCTCGCCGGCGCGCTGCTGGGCGCGGGCATCGCCGCCTCCGTGGTGGACCTGGCCGTGTTCCACCTCATCCTGCACTGGCACCACTTCTACGACCTGTCCACCACCGGCGTCGCGCTGTTCTCGGACGGCCTCTTCCACGCCTTCGGCTGGTTCGTGACGGTCGGCTCGCTCTTCCTGCTCGCCGACGTGCGGCGGCGCGGGGCCCTGTCCTGGGGACGCTGGGCCGGGGCGCTGCTGGCCGGCCTGGGTGCCTTCCAGCTCTTCGACGGCGTGGTGCTGCACAAGGTGCTCCGGATCCACCAGGTCCGCTACGACGTGGACCTGCTGCTCTACGACGTCACCTGGATCGGCACGGCCGTGCTCGCGCTCGCGGTGGGGCTGGGGGTGCTCCACCGCGCCCGGTCCGCCCGGGCCGGACGGTGAGCCCGCACCACGGCGGTGCGGATTGGGCCGCCGTGGAGGCCGTGGCCGTGCTCGCCCTGGCGGCGGGCGCGGCCGGCTACGCCGCGGCGCTGTGGGCGGCACGGCACCGCAGTCCGTGGCCGGTCCGGCGGACCGTCCTGTGGTTCGCCGGGCTCGGCTGCGCGGGGGCTTCTCTGCTGGGCCCCCTGGCCGCCGCCGCCCACGGCAGCTTCGCCGCCCACATGGTGGTGCACCTGCTGCTCGGGATGGCGGCGCCGCTGCTGCTCGTGCTCGGCGCGCCCGTGACCCTGGCGCTGCGGGCGCTGCCGGTGGCCGGCGCCCGGTGTCTGGCCCGGCTCCTGCGCAGCCGTCCGGTCCGGGTGCTGAGCCACCCGGTGGTGGCGGGAACGCTGAACGCCGGGGGCCTCTGGGTGCTGTACAGCACCGGCCTGTACGCCGCCATGCACGCCTCTGCGCCGGTGCACGCCGCCGTGCACGCCCACGTCCTGCTCGCCGGGTACCTCTTCACCGCGGCCGTCGTCGGGGTGGACACCGACCCGCATCGAGGATCCCTGCGGCTGCGCGCGGCGGTGCTGGTGGGGTATCTCACCGTGCACGCGGTGCTGGCGAAGCGGCTCTACGGGGACCCGCCCGCCGGGGTGGGGACCGCCGACGCGCAGCTGGGGTCCCGGATCATGTACTACGGCGGGGACGCCGTGGACGTGGCCCTGCTCGTGGTCTTCTTCGCCCAGTGGTATGCCGCCGGCCGGACGCGGGCCGCCCCGGCGGCGGCGTGGACGGCCGGGCTCAGGCCGCCGGCGCGGAGCCGCCCCGGGCCTCGAGCTCGGCGACGAGCTCGTCGTGCCGGTCCTGGGTGACGGGGTGCGGGCCGTCCGGAGCGGTCAGGTACTCGTGCTCGAGCTGGCACACCACCCGGCTGTGCAGCACCTGCAGCTCCACCAGGGACAGGGCGGAGAGCTCAGCGGGGAAGGCGCAGTCCGGGCCCAGGCACGTGTCGCAGCCGGACGTTCCCCCGGCGGCGGGGCCGGCCGGGGACGGGACCGTGTCGAGGCCGCTCATGCCGCCACGGCCTTGGTATCGATGCTGCCGGAGGGCCGGGAGGCGGGGACGGGGGCGGCACCGGTGCGGCACCGGGCGACCGGGTCGATTCGCGCGACGACGGTCAGCTGGGAGTCCATGGAGGATTCCTTCCACAACGGGATGACGTGGCCGGCTGCTTGACCCGTGAGGTCGAGCTTAGACCGGTAGTCCGCCGGCCACCAGGGGGGATGCGCGGCCGTGCCCGGGCCGGGGACCCGGACGCGGTGCGGTGCGCCGGACCCCGGGCCGCCGACCGGTAGCCTCGGGGGCATGCGCACACTCGTGGTCGGTTGGTCCAGCGTCCTGCACGGCGAGGCGACGGCCGGTGACGTCCTGGCCATGGACGCCGTCGCCGACGCCCTCGGCGCGGCCGGCGTCCCGCACGACGTCGCCTGGAGCGCGGTGATGTGCCCGCCCGGCGGGCTGCGCCTCGACGACGCCGACCCCGGACGGTACACCGATCTGGTCTTCGTCTGCGGGCCGGCCACCGGCCGCTCGATCGCCGAGCTGCACGAGCGCTTCGCCCACTGCCGCCGGATCGCGGTGGGGGTCAGCGTGCTCGACCCCGGCGACCCGGTGACCGCCGGGTTCCACCGGGTGATCGCCCGCGACCGCCCCGGGGCCGGGGCGCACCGGGACCTGGCGGCCCGCCCGGTGCCGCAGGCGGTGCCCGTGCTGGGCGTCTACCTCACCTCCGGGCAGCAGGAGTACGGTGCGCGCCGCCGGCACGAGACGACGCGGTCCGGGCTCGAGGCGTGGCTGGGCGGGCTGGACGCGGCCCGGCTGCCGCTGGAGACCCGGCTGGACCCGCGCGACTGGCGGCTGCCCGCCACCGCGGCGCAGGTCGGCTCCGTGATCGCCCGGCTCGACGTCGTCGTGACCATGCGCATGCACGGTCTCGTCCTGGCCCTGCGGGCCGGGGTCCCCGTCCTGGCCGTGGACCCCGTCGCCGGGGGCGGGAAGGTCACGGCCCAGGCACGGGCCTGGGACTGGCCGGCCGTCGTCGGGCCCGAGGAGCTCGGCGCCGACCTGCTCGAGGAGCAGCTGCGCTGGTGCCTGTCGGAGGACGGGCGGAAGGCCGCCCAGGCGCGCTCCGTGAAGGACCCCAGCGGGGCCGAGCAGCTCCACGACCTCGTCCGGGAGCTGGGCGGCACGCCCCGCCCCGGCACCGCCGGCCCGCTCGGCGCCGAGACCGGCGACAGGCTCCTCGAGCGGGCCGGAACCCCCGCGCACCAGCGGTGACACGCCCCCAAGATCAGCCGCCTGATCAGTCTGTGTAATACTCCGCTCTATGAACTACCTGGGCATCAACGCGATTTTTCACGACCCCGCGGCGGCTCTCGTCGTGGACGGCAGAGTGGTGGCGGCGGCGGAGGAGGAGCGCTTCTCCCGGCGCAAGCACGGCAAGCGGCCCGTGCCGTTCTCCGCGTGGGAGCTGCCCGAGCAGGCGATGCGCTGGTGCCTCGCCGAGGCCGGGCTGACCCCGGCGGACCTGGACGCCGTCGGCTACTCCTTCGACCCGGCGATCGCCGCCGAGATGCCGGACGACCCGTACGACCCGGTGCGGGTGGACTACGCCCGCCGGGCCCCGGGCTTTCTCACCGAGGCCCTGCCCGGCCTGGACCGGAACAAGGTCCGCTTCGTCGAGCACCACGTCGCGCACGCGGCGTCGGCGGGCCTGGCCGCCCCCTCCCGCACCAGCAGCGTGCTCGTGGTCGACGGCCGCGGCGAGGCGCACTCGCACCTGGCCGGACGCTACCGCGACGGCGAGCTGGAGATCCTGCACCGCCAGGCCCTGCCGGAGTCCCTGGGCCTGCTCTACGAGTCCCTCACCGACCACCTCGGCTTCCTGCGCTCCTCCGACGAGTTCAAGGTCATGGCCCTGGCCTCCTACGGCGAGCCCCGCTTCCTGCCCGAGCTGCGCGAGATCGTCCGTGCCACCGGCGACGGCGGGTTCACCGCCCAGGCCCCGGACTGGACCCGCTTCGCCCCACGCCGGATCGACGACGGCACCTGGGGCGGCGACCATGCCGACCTCGCCGCCTCCGTGCAGGCCGTCGTCGAGGAGGTCCTGGTGGACCTCGCCACCTGGCTGCACGGCCAGACCGGCGACCGCGTGCTGACCATGGCCGGCGGCACCGCCCTGAACTGCGTGGCCAACTCCCGCATCTGGCGGGAGACCCCCTTCGAGGAGGTCTGGGTCCAGCCCGCCTCCGGGGACTCCGGCACCGCCCTCGGCGCCGCCCTGCACCTGGCACAGGAGGCCGGTGACCTCGGGGAGCCGCAGCCCACCGCCGCCCTCGGGCGCAGCTGGTCCGACGAGGAGCTCGCGGAGTGGCTGCGCACCGCCCAGGTGCCCTTCACCACACCCGAGGACCTCGCCGGGGAGGTCGCCGACGTCCTCGCGGACAACGGGGTCGTCGCCTGGTTCGACGGCCGCAGCGAGTTCGGCCCCCGCGCCCTGGGCCGCCGGTCCCTGATCGCCAACCCGATGCACCAGGAGAACCTCGAGCGGCTCAACGACGTCAAGGGCCGGGAGCAGTTCCGCCCCGTGGCGCCCATGGTCCTCGAGGAGCGCGCCGCCGAGATCTTCAGCGGCGGACCGATGCCCAGCCCGTTCATGCTCTTCGTGCACGACGTGGCCCCGCAGTGGCGGGAGAGGATCCCCACCGTCACCCACGTGGACGGCACCGCGCGCATCCAGACCGTCACGGACGAGGACAACGCCGGGATCGCGGCGCTGCTGCGGGCCTTCGACGAGCGCACGGGCGTGCCCGTCGTCGTGAACACCTCGCTCAACACCGCCGGCCGCCCCATGGTCGACGACCCCCGCGACGCCCTCGAGCTCTTCGGCTCGGCCCCCGTGGCCGCGCTCGTGCTGGGCCCGCACCTGGTCCGCCGCGCCTCCTTCTTCCAGGAGGCCCGATGACGCCGGCGTCCACCGAGCCCGCCACCTACGCCGTCGTCATCCCCTCGGTGGGCCGGCCCACCCTGCAGTGGCTGCTGGACACCCTCTCCGCCCAGGACGTCGACGCCCGTCACCCCGGCCCCCTGGAGGTCGTCGTGGTCGACGACCGCCGCGGGGACGTGGCGCCGCTGCGGCTGAGCGTCCCGGACACCGTCGCCTGGACCGTGCGCACCGTGCGCGGCTACGGGCGCGGACCCGCCGCGGCCCGCAACCGCGGCTGGCGCGCCGCCCGGCGCTCCGGCGCCGAGTGGATCGCGTTCCTCGACGACGACGTCGAGCTGCCCGCCGGCTGGGCGCAGCGGCTGGCCGAGGACCTCGCCGCGTGCGGGCCCGAGACCGGCGCGACCCAGGGCCGCATCGACGTCCCGCTGCCGGACACCCGCCGGCCCACGGACTGGGAGCGCAACACCGCCTCCCTCGAGGACGCCGACTGGGCCACCGCCGACATGGCCTACCGCGTGGCGGCCCTGGAGGCCGTCGCCGGCTTCGACGAGCGGTTCCCGCGCGCCTACCGCGAGGACGCCGACCTCGCCCTGCGCGTGCGCCGGGCGGGCTGGCAGCTCGTGCGCGGCGAACGGCGGATCACCCACCCGGTGCGCCCGGCCGACGACCTGGTGAGCCTGCGCGTGCAGGCCGGCAACGCCGACGACGCCCTGATGCGCCGGCTGCACGGACCGGACTGGCGCGCCGCGGCGGAGGCGCCTCGCGGCGGCTTCGCGTGGCACGCCGCCACCGTCGGCGCCCTGGGGGTCACCGCGGCCGGGGCCGCGGCGGCCGC
>NZ_LDNX01000060.1:0-22868 GCF_001027955.1 Kocuria sp. SM24M-10
GCCGGCGTGCGTACGGGCTCTCGGTCACGGACCCGCTCAGAAGGCCGGGCCGCCGATCTCGGAGGGCAGCCCGGCGACCGGCGACTCCTCCTCGACCTCCGCGGCGCTCTCGGGCTCGGCGACGATCCCGAGCTTGACCAGGATCCGGCGCTCGATCTCCTCCGCCAGCTCCGGGTTGTCCTTCAGGAACCGGCGGGCGTTCTCCTTGCCCTGTCCGAGCTGGTCGCCCTCGTAGGTGAACCAGGCCCCGGACTTCTTGACGATGCCGTGCTCCACGCCCATGTCGATGAGCCCGCCCTCGGTGGAGATGCCCTCCCCGTAGAGGATGTCGAACTCGGCCTGCTTGAAGGGCGGGGCCATCTTGTTCTTGACGATCTTGGCGCGGGTGCGGTTGCCCACCGGGTTCGCCCCGTCCTTGAGCGTCTCGATGCGGCGCACGTCCACGCGCACCGAGGCGTAGAACTTCAGCGCCTTGCCACCGGTGGTGGTCTCGGGGCTGCCGAAGAACACGCCGATCTTCTCGCGCAGCTGGTTGATGAAGATCGCGGTGGTGTTCGAGTGCGAGAGCCGCCCGGTGATCTTGCGCAGCGCCTGGCTCATCAGCCGTGCCTGCAGACCCACGTGGCTGTCGCCCATCTCGCCCTCGATCTCGGCCTTGGGCACCAGGGCCGCCACCGAGTCGATCACGATGATGTCGATGGACCCGGAGCCCACCAGCATGTCCATGATCTCGAGGGCCTGCTCACCGGTGTCCGGCTGCGAGACGAGCAGGCTGTCGGTGTCCACGCCCAGCTTCTCGGCGTAGGCGGGGTCCAGGGCGTGCTCGGCGTCGATGAAGGCGGCGATCCCGCCGGCCTTCTGCACGTTGGCCACCGCGTGCAGCGCCACGGTGGTCTTGCCGGAGGACTCCGGGCCGTAGATCTCCACGACGCGCCCGCGGGGGAACCCGCCGATGCCCAGCGCGACGTCCATGGCGATGGAGCCGGTGGGGATGGTCTCGATCTTGGTGGCCGGGCGGTCGCCCAGGCGCATCACCGAGCCCTTGCCGTAGTTCTTGTCGATCTGCGCGAGGACGGTCTCGAGAGCCTTCTCGCGGTCGCTGCCGAACTGCTGGTCGGCGCTCTGTTTGTTGCCCTTGGCTGCCATGGTTCACCTCGTGGTCGGGGGGTTCCGCCGGTGCGGCCGGAACCGTTCGTGCTGGTCGTTTCGTGTTCCACGGTATCGCCGCGGTCGGACACCCTAAGGCCTCCGCACCGGGCCTGGGGACGCCCACCGGCCGGCGGCCCGGGCGGGAGCGGGTTGTGCAGTCCACGCTGCGGTGTCGAATATACCTTCGAACCTTCCCGAGGTCCACGGGCGCGCCGGGACCGGGGCCGGTCAGCTCCGCGGGGGCCGGTCCGCGCCCCACCAGCGCGACTCCGGCACGTCCTGCGCCCGGCACAGGGCGAACCACACGGTGCGGGGGTCCACCCCGTCCTCGATGGCCTCCGCGGCCGTGCGGTGACCGAGCTCCCCGAGCACCAGGTCCCGGGCCAGGACCTTGCTGTAGCCCGCTCCGAACTCGTCGGCCATCAGCTCCCAGAAGCTGCTGAGCCTCATGCGCGTCCTCCTCGGTGGTGCTGCGGCCTGCTGGTCCGCGGTGCGTGGTCCGTGTCGTGCCCCGTCGTCGTGCGATGTCCCCGATGCCCGGGGTCCGTCGCGGTGCTGCCGGCAGGGCGGCCGGGCGGGCACGTGCCGGAGGGCCCGGCGGTCCTCGGACCGACGAGCCCTCCGGGACGTCGTGGTGGGCGGGATGCCGCCCGGGTGCTCAGCGGGCGCCGGCCGCGGCGGCCTCGCCGCCGTTGACGCGCCCGAACTCCCGCGAGTACTGCTCGGTCAGGTCGCTGGGCACCGTGTCCGGGACCAGGAGGCCCTCGGCGTAGGCCAGCCGGTCCGCGACCTCGCGCAGCATCTGGGACATCGGGATGTCGAGGGCGGTGCAGATCGAGGCGAGCAGCTCCGAGGAGGCCTCCTTCTGCCCGCGCTCCACCTCGCTCAGGTAGCCGAGAGAGACGCGGGCGCTGTGCGAGACCTCCCGGAGGGTGCGCCCCTGACGCTGACGGACGTTGCGGAGAACCTCACCGATCTCCTGGCGGAGTACACCCATCTTCATGTCCTTCGTCTCGGTACCGCTGTGCTCGTCCAGGCCCACGTCCTTCCAACGGACGACACCATTGACGGACACGGGTTGCTTCGTCATGTGAATCGCTTGTCTCCTCATGTGTGCGGCAGTGTCACCGCCTGCTGCGGACGGTGTCCCCGGCGCCGGCCGGTCGACATCTTGACTTCGAACGGCTCAACTCGAGCCTGCGATCATTGCTAACCACGCTGACGGTTCCATTCTTCCCCGCCGACCGCACTTTTTCACTGGGAGTTGTCTGGGAGCAGGATGGCGGCGGTGAGCCGCTCCAGGGCCGCGGCGACGGTGGCCGCCCGGATGGCCGCGCGGTCGCCCGCGGCCTGCAGCTCCAGTGCGGTCGCGCCCCGGGGGCCGGCCAGGCCGAGGTAGACCGTGCCGACCGGCCGGCCGTCGTGCGGATCCGGGCCGGCGACGCCGGTGGTGGCCACGGCCCAGTCCGTGCCCAGCACCCGGCGGGCGCCCTCGGCCATGGCCGCCGCGACGTCGGGGTCCACGGAGCCGCGCTCGGCCAGCAGCGCCGCCGGGACGCCGAGGACCTCGGTCTTGACCCTGTTGGAGTAGGACACGACCGCGCCCTCGAAGCAGCCCGAGGCCCCGGGGACGTCGACCACCGCGGCGGCCAGCGCGCCCCCGGTCAGGGACTCGGCGGTGCCGATGGTCAGGCCCCGCCGGACGGCCGCCTCGACGAGCGCGCCGGCGGCCGGCGCCGCGCCGCTCACGCCGGGTTCCGCCCGGCCGGCGAGCGGCGGCGCAGCTGCACGGCCTTGACCACGTAGTCCACGCCGGTCACCACGGTGACCACCAGCGCGGCGCCCATGACGGTCCAGCCCAGCCACGGCCACCAGGCACCCACCAGCGGCGCCAGGGGCAGGAGCAGCAGCAGCAGCGCGACGGTCTGCAGGACGGTCTTGAGCTTCCCGCCCTTGGATGCGGCCATCACCCCGTAGCGGATCACGACGAAGCGCAGGACCGTGATGCCCCACTCGCGCACGAGGATCACCACGGTGACCCACCACCACAGCTCCCCCAGCATCGAGAGCACCACGAAGGCGGCCCCGGTCAGCAGCTTGTCCGCGATCGGATCGGCGATCTTGCCGAAGCTCGTGATCAGCCCGCGGGCCCGGGCGATGTCACCGTCGAGCTTGTCGGTGTACATGGCCACGGCGAACACCGCGAGGGCGGCCCACCGCATGGCCGCGGAGTCCTCCCCCTGGGTGCCGCCCGCCCACAGGAACCAGACGAAGAAGGGCACCAGCACGATGCGCAGGGCGGTGAGCGCATTGGGCAGGTTGAGGTTGGAGGCCGGGTCCGCGGGGCTCATCGGGTGCTCGCTTCCTGGTGGTGGTGGTCGGTCGGCTCAGCGGCCGGTGAGCTGCCAGGCGTCCTCGGAGCCCTCGGGGTCCTCGGCGCCGTCGTGGTGGTCGACCGCGGTGGCCGCCAGCGAGGCCTCGACCGGGTCCTCCCCGTAGTCGACGGATCCGCCGGTCCCGCCGGCCGGCGCCGGCGGCTCCTCGCCGCGGAGCACGGCCAGGGTCGCGGCGAGGTCGTCCGGCTTGACGAGCACGTCCCGGGCCTTGGAGCCCTCGGAGGGTCCGACGACGCCCCGGGACTCCAGCAGGTCCATGAGCCGGCCGGCCTTGGCGAAGCCCACCCGCAGCTTGCGCTGCAGCATGGAGGTGGAGCCGAACTGCGTGGTCACCACGAGCTCGGTGGCCTGCAGGAGCACGTCGAGGTCGTCCCCGATGTCCTCGTCGATGGCCTTCTTGGGGGCCTCCTGGACGACGTCCTCCCGGTAGTGGGCCTTCATCTGGCCCTTGACGTGGTCCACGACCTCGTGGATCTCCGACTCCGAGACCCACGCACCCTGCACGCGCATGGGCTTGGAGGCGCCCATGGGCAGGAAGAGGGCGTCGCCCTGGCCGATGAGCTTCTCGGCGCCGGGCTGGTCCAGCACCACCCGGGAGTCGGTGACCGAGGAGGTGGCGAACGCCATCCGGGAGGGCACGTTGGCCTTGATCAGTCCGGTGACCACGTCCACGGAGGGCCGCTGGGTCGCGAGGACCAGGTGGATCCCGGCCGCGCGGGCGAGCTGGGTGATCCGCACGATCGCGTCCTCGACGTCGCGCGGGGCGACCATCATGAGGTCGGCGAGCTCGTCCACGATCACGAGCAGGTACGGATAGGGCCGGATCACCCGCTTGGAGCCGGGCTCGGGCTGGACCTTGCCGTTGCGCACGGCCTTGTTGAAGTCGTCGACGTGCTTGTAGCCGTAGTGGGAGAGGTCGTCGTAGCGGGCGTCCATCTCGCGCACGACCCACTGCAGCGCCTCGGCGGCCTTCTTGGGGTTGGTGATGATGGGGGTGATCAGGTGCGGGACGCCCTCGTAGGCGGTCAGCTCGACGCGCTTGGGGTCGACCATGACCATCCGCACCTCGTCGGGGGTGGCGCGCATCAGCAGGGAGACGATCATCGAGTTCACGAAGCTCGACTTGCCCGCGCCGGTGGCGCCGGCCACGAGCAGGTGCGGCATCTTCGCGAGGTTGGCCACCACGTAGCCGCCCTCCACGTCCTTGCCCACGCCCATGACCATGGGGTGCTCGGTCTTGCGGGCGTTGTGCGAGCGCAGGACGTCGCCGAGGGACACCGTCTCGCGGTCGGTGTTGGGGATCTCGATCCCGATCGCGGAGCGGCCCGGGATCGGGGAGAGGATGCGCACGTCGGCGGAGGCCACCGCGTAGGCGATGTTCTTCGACAGCGCCGTGACCCGCTCCACCTTCGTGCCGGAGCCGAGCTCGATCTCGTACCGGGTGACGGTGGGCCCGCGGGAGAAGCCCGTGACCACGGCGTCGACGTTGAACTGCTCCAGGACGCTGGTCAGGGCGGCGACCACGGCGTCGTTGGCCTCGGAGCGCTCCTTGGGCGGCGGGCCCTGCACGAGCGCCCCGGGCGTGGGCAGGGAGTAGGCGATGTCCCCCTCGAGCTTGAGCTGCTCCGCCCGGGCCGGGATGGGGGCCTCGGGGGTGTGCGTGCGGGCGGTGACGGAGGTCGAGCCCGCCGGGGCGGGCTCGACGTCCTCGAGCGCCGGGGAGCCGGAGCCGGCGGCCGTGTCCGCGGCCGGCTCGAGGCCCTGCTCCCGGCGCAGCCTCGTGGCGGCGAGCTGCTCCTGGGTGGGACGCTTCTGCCCCGGGCGCGGGCCGGCCGCCGGCTGCGGCGCCTGCTCGGCGGGGGCCGGTGCCCCGGCCGGTTCCGCGGCGTCGGCGGCCCCTGCGGCGGCGGCCTTCCGCCGGGCGGCGCGGGCGGAGTCGACGTCGAAGACGCGGGTGGGGGCGTCTCCCCCGGACCGCTCCTGGTCGACGACGGCCCGTTCGAAGGCCTCGTCACCGCGGTAGCCGTCGAGGGCGCGCCGCTCGGCCTCGGCCTCCTTGCGCTCGCGGCGCTTCTGCCGCCGGGTCTTGCCGGCCTCGGCGCGCGCGTGGTGCTCGTCCAGGTAGGAGCGGTCGTGGTCCGCGGAGGACAGGTCGGTCGCGGAGACGGGCCCGTCCTGGCCCATCAGCCGCCAGTAGCCCTGCTTGAGCCGGGGTCCGATGAGGTTCACGGGGGTGGCGGTGATCACGAGCACGGACAGGAACAGGACGGCGACGAACACCGCCCCGGCCCCCACCGGGGTGACGAGGGCGCTGAGCGGGTCGGCGGCGAGGAACCCGACGGTGCCCCCGGCGGTGCCCAGGGCCCCGGGGCCGTCGCTCATCGAGGGGCGGCCCAGGAACAGGTGGGCCAGGCCCGAGCCGGCCACCACCGCGGCGCCCAGGCCGATGGCGATCCGGTTGTTGGCGGAGGTCTCCTCGGGATGCCGGAAGCGGCGCAGGGCGAAGCCGGCGAGGGGCAGGGGCAGGACCAGGGCCATCCAGCCGAAGGTGCCGGCGAGCACCTGGTGGACCACGGCGGCGGGCACGGCGATCCAGGCGGCCGGGGCGGCGGGCAGGTTCCACCACTCGACGGCGGCGCTGAGCAGCCCGAGCAGCAGCAGGAAGAGCGCCCCGCCGTCCCGCAGCCGCTCGGCGGGCACGTCGGTGCGCAGGGTGCCCATCCGGCGCACCGCGCCGCCGACCACGTGGGCGACGGCCGTCCAGGCGCCCCCGATCACGCGGGCGCACCACAGCAGGGCGGCGCCGAGGGCGTGCAGCGCCCCCGGCGAGCTGTCGGCTGGGCGCGCGGAGGAGCCCCGCGCCGCGGTGGCGGGGCGGGAGGAGCTTTTCCGGCTGGTTCCCGACGACCGCGCGGAAGACGTGCTGTTCTTGCCACGCGACGTCGAGGCGCCCTTGCGGGCAGGGGAAGTACGAGTCGCCATGCTCCCAGGGTAGACCACGGCCTCCCCCCGCCCGCGGTGCCGCACGGGCGGAGGAGGTGGGGTGGTCAGGCCTCGATGACCACCGGGACGATCATGGGCTTGCGGCGCAGCTTGCGGCTGACCCAGGAGCCGATCGTGCGGCGCACCACCTGCTGGAGCTGCTGGGTGGTGTGGTTCTTGCCCGAGTGGTTGATCGCGTCCTCGAGGGCGGCGGTGATCTTCGGCTTGATGTCCTCGAAGACCTGGTCGTCCTCGGCCACGCCCCGGGCGTGCACGTCGGGGCCGGAGACCACCTTGCCGGTGTCCCGGTTGACCACGGTGATCACCGAGATGAAGCCCTCCTCGGCCAGCACCAGGCGGTCCTTGAGGTCGGCGTCGGTGATGGTGCCCACGGAGGAGCCGTCCACGTAGACGTCCCCGCACTCCACCTGCCCGGTGATCCGGACCTGGCCGGCGGTCATGTCCACCACGGTGCCGTTCTCGGCCAGCAGCACGTGGTCGGTCGGGACGCCCGTCTCCTCGGCGAGCTTGCCGTTGGCGATGAGGTGACGGACCTCGCCGTGCACCGGCATGACGTACTCGGGCTCGATGATGTTGTAGCAGTACAGCAGCTCCCCGGCGGCGGCGTGCCCGGAGACGTGGACCTTGGCGTTGCTCTTGTGCACGACGTTCGCGCCCAGGCGCATGAGCCCGTTGATGATCCGGAACACGGAGTTCTCGTTGCCCGGGATCAGGGAGGACGCGAGGATCACGGTGTCCCCCTCGGTGAGCTGGACCTTGTGGTCCCCGTTGGCCATCCGCGACAGCGCGGCCATCGGCTCGCCCTGCGAGCCGGTGCACATGATGACCAGCTGGGAGTCGGCGTGGTCCTCGATCTTCTTCTGGTCGACCAGGGTGTTCGGCGGGACCTCGAGGTAGCCGAGCTTCTCGGCGATGGTCATGTTGCGGACCATGGAGCGGCCCATGAAGACGACCTTGCGCCCGTGCTCCGCGGCGGCGTCGAGCACCTGCTGCACCCGGTGGACGTGGGAGGAGAAGGACGCCACGACCACGCGCTTGGGGGCCCGGCCGATCACGTCGGCCAGCACCGGGCCGATGTGCTTCTCCGTGGGCGTGAAGCCGGGGACCTCGGCGTTGGTGGAGTCGGTGAGGAACAGGTCCACGCCCTCCTCGCCCAGCCGGGCGAAGTGGCGCAGGTCGGTGATCCGGCCGTCCAGGGGCAGCTGGTCCATCTTGAAGTCGCCGGTGTGCAGCACCGTGCCGGCCCGGGTGCGCAGGAACACGGCCAGCGCATCGGGGATGGAGTGGTTGACGGCGACGAACTCGACCTCGAACTCGCCGAGCCGTTCGACCTGCCCCTCCCGCACCGCCATGGTGTAGGGCTTGATGCGGTGCTCCTGCAGCTTCGCCTCGATGAGCGCGAGCGTGAGCTGGGAGCCGATGACGGGGATGTCCGGCCGGCGCTTGAGCAGGTAGGGCACGGCGCCGATGTGGTCCTCGTGCCCGTGCGTGAGCACCACGGCCACGACGTCGTCGAGCCGGTCGATGATGTAGTTGATGTCCGGGAGGATCAGGTCCACGCCGGGCTGGGTCTCCTCGGGGAAGAGGACCCCGCAGTCGACCACGAGCAGCTGCCCGTTGATCTCGAACACCGTCATGTTTCTGCCGACCTCGCCCAGCCCGCCCAGGGGGACGACGCGCAGCGCGTCCTTGCCGAGGGCGGGGGGAGCGGACAGGTCAGTGTGCCATTGGGTCATGGAACTCTTTCGTCATTCGATGGTGCCGGAGACGATCGAGCCCTCCAGATCCGCGCGGATCAGGGCGGCCTCGGCCTCCGTGGGTGGGACGTGCGGGAGCCGCACGGTGTTGTGCGGCAGCTTGCCCTGCCACATGAGGATCGTCTTGGCCGCCACGGCGCCGGGCGCGCGGGTCATGGTGGCGCGGACCACGGGCTCGAGGTCCAGGTTGAGGCGCTGGGCCGTGCCCAGGTCGCCGGCGCGCACGGCGTCGATGAGCCGGCGGTACTCCGCGGTGGCCACGTGCGTGGTGACGCCCACCAGGCCGGCCGCGCCGAGGGATATCCACGGCAGGGTCAGCCCGTCGTCGCCGGAGTAGTAGAGCAGGTCCGTCTCGGCCAGCACCCGGGTGGCGGCGAGCAGGTCCGCCTTGGCGTCCTTGACGGCCACGATGTTGGGGTGGCCCGCGAGGGAGATCAGGGTCTCGGTGGCGATGGGGATGCCGGAGCGGCCGGGGATGTCGTAGAGCATGATCGGCAGGTCCACGGAGTCGGCGAGGCTGCGGAAGTGCGCCTCGACCCCGGCCTGGGTGGGCTTGTTGTAGTACGGGGTGACGATGAGCAGCCCGTCCATGCCGATCTTCTCGGCCGCCCGGGAGAGGTAGCGGGAGTGCTCGGTGTCGTTGGAGCCGGTACCGGCCAGCAGCGGCACGCGGGAGCCCACGGCGTCCTTGACCGCGCGGAACACGGAGAGGTTCTCCTCGTCCGTCATGGTCGAGTACTCGCCCGTGGTGCCGCAGACCACCAGGCCGTCGCAGCCGTCGTCGACGAGCCGCGACGCCACGGCCGCGGTGCCCTCCAGGTCCACGGAGCCGTCCTCGGCGAAGACGGTGATCATCGCGGTGAGCAGCGTCCCGAACAGGGGCTTGTCCGGGGTGGTGGGGCGGTCGGCGGAGGAGGACGTGGCGAAGTCAGTCATGGGCCCCAGGCTACCGTCTCCGCGCCGGGGCCGCGCCGGGGCGGGCGGTCCCGGGGCCGCCGAGGGGGCAGGTCGCGACGGCCACGGCTCAGTCCCGGCCCTCACCGGCCGGTCCGGCGGCCTCCACGTTGCGGGCCGGGCGCCCCTGGGACAGGGCCACGGCGTCGCGCATCGCGGAGCGGGCGCGGCGGCGGTCCCCGGCGTCGGCGTAGGCCAGGGAGAGCCGGTACCAGTTGCGCCAGTCCCCGGGGTCCTCCTCGGTCTGGGCCCGGCGGACGTGGAACCGCTCGTCGGCGGCCGCGCGCACGATCCGCCCGCCCGGAGTGCGCGGCAGGTCGTCCGCGGGCAGCCCGCCCTCCGCCTCCAGGGTGCGGCCGAGCTGCTCGGTGCGGACGCCGAAGAGGACCTCGCGCACCAGCGCCCACACGCCCACGGCCGGCAGCACCAGCAGGGCGAGGCCGAAGGCCTTGGGGATCCAGCCCTCGGTGCCCATCAGCAGGACCGCGCGGTGCAGGCTCAGGACGAGGTAGACGACGAGCAGGGCGGTCATGGCCGCGGCCAGCGCCTTCGCCCGGCTCGTGGACTCCAGCAGCGTGAAGACCCCGGCGAAGACGAGCACCGCGAGGATCCACAGCTTCGAGCCGTCCGGGATCGGCAACAGCCACAGGGTCACGGCGCCCGCCGCGAGCAGCACCCAGCCCCAGACGCGCATCGAGCTCATCGGGTCACAGCTCCAGGTCGAGGTAGCCCTCGAGGCCGTGCGTGAGCCCCGGGTGGGAGCCGACCTCGCGCACGCCGAGGACCACGCCGGTCATGAAGGAGATCCGGTCGAAGGAGTCGTGCCGGATGGTGAGCTGCTCCCCGACGCCGCCGAGCAGCGTCTCCTGGTGGGCCACCAGTCCGCGCAGGCGCACGGAGTGCACCCGGACGTCGTCGACGAGCGCCCCGCGCGCGCCGGCCGGGTCGTGCTCGGTGGCGTCGGGCGACGGCGCCGTCCCGGCGGCCCGCCGGGCCTCGCCGACGAGGGCCGCGGTGCGCGCGGCGGTGCCGGAGGGGGCGTCGACCTTGTCCGGGTGGTGCAGCTCCACGATCTCCACCGACTCGAAGAACCGGGCGGCCTGGGCGGAGAAGCGCATCGCCAGCACCGCCCCGACCGAGAAGTTGGGGGCGATCAGCACGCCCACCCCGGGGTGCTCGGCCAGGAGCACCCCGAGCCGGTCCAGCCGCTCGGCGTCCCAGCCGGTCGTGCCGACCACGCAGTGCATGCCGTGCTCCACGGCGAAGCGGACGTTGGTCTCCGTGGCGGAGGGGACGGTGAGGTCGACCACGACCTCGGCGCCGGCGGCGACCAGGGCCTGCAGGGAGTCCTCCCGGCCGAGCTCGGCGACGAGCTGCAGGCCGTCGGCGCGGCGCACCGCCTGGACGGCCTCGCTGCCCATCCGGCCGCGGGCGCCGAGGACGGCGACCCGGAGCTCGGCGGGGACGGACGCCGCGGCGTCGGTGGTCTCGGGGGCGGTGCTCTCGGTCATGGCTCCAACTCTAGGCGACGAGGGGTGGGCGGGGACGGCGGTCAGCGGCGGGAGGGCGCCACGATGGTGGTGACGACGGGGCCCTCGGCCAGCCAGCCGGCGAGCTCCCGGACCTGCTCGGGGGTCACCGAGCGCACCCGGTCCAGCGACTCGTCGATGTCGAGGAACTCCCCCGACTTTAGTTCCGCCGAGCCCAGCCGCGACATCCGCGAGCCGGTGTCCTCCAGGGCGAGCACGGTGCCGCCGCCGAGCTGGCCGACGACCTTGCGCAGCTCGTCGGCGCCGATCCCGTCCGCGGCGAGGGTCTCGAGCCCTCCGGTCATCAGCGCCACGACCTCGTCGGTGCGCGCCGGCAGGCACCCGGCGTACATCCCGAAGTAGCCCGCGTCCGAGTACGCCCCGGAGAAGGAGAAGGTGCTGTAGGCCAGCCCGCGCTTCTCCCGGATCTCCTGGAACAGGCGGGAGGACATCCCGCCGCCCAGCGCGGCGTTGAGCACGGTCATCGCGAAGCGGCGCTCGTCGCCGGCCACGATCCCGGGCCGGCCCACGAGCACGTTGGTCTGCTCCACGGGCCGCTCCAGGAAGTGCTCGCCCCACTCGGGGGCCAGCGGGGCGGGGGTGCGCACGCGCCGGGCGACCGGGGCGGCGGGTGCGGACGGGTCCCAGCCCGCGCGGCCGAGGGCCTCCGCGACGAGGGCCACCACCACGTCGTGCTCCAGCCCGCCCGCGGCCGTGACCACGAGGCCCTCGGGCCGGTAGTGCCGCCGGTAGTGCTCGAGCACCGCGTCGCGGGGCACGGCCAGGATCTCCTCCGGCGTGCCGCCGATGGGACGGCCCAGCGGATGGTCGCCCAGCACCCGCTGGGTGAACTCCTCGAAGGCGACGTCCTCGGGGTCGTCCTTGTCCATGGCCAGCTCCTCGAGGATCACCCCCCGCTCCCGTTCGAGCTCCTCCGGGTCGAGGACGGCCGAGGTGACCATGTCGGTGATCACGTCGATGGACATCGGCAGGTCCTCGGCGAGCACCCGGGCGTAGTAGCAGGTGTGCTCCTTGGCCGTGGCCGCGTTGGACTCCCCGCCCACCTCGTCGAAGGCCTCGGCGATCTGCAGCGCGGAGCGTCGGGTGGTGCCCTTGAACAGCAGGTGCTCCAGGAAGTGGGTGGAGCCCAGCCGCCCGGGCTGCTCGTCGCGGGAGCCGACGCCCACCCAGAAGCCGACGGTCACGGCGCGCTGGGCCGGCATCCGCTCGGTGAGCACGCGGGTGCCGCACGGCAGCACGGTGCGCCGCACCACGTTGCCGCCCTCGCCCTCGTGCAGGGTGTGCGTGAACCCCCCGGCCGCGGCGGTCAGCGCCCCGGCGGTGGTGGTCGGTGAACTGCTCAGGACCGCCGAGAGGCGGGCGCCCGGTCCCGGGGTGGTCCCCGGGCCGCGGTCGCCCGCCTCCAGCGGCAGATCGACTGCCGTCATCCAGATGTGCTGCTTTCTGTGCTCGTGCTCTGCTGCGCGCGGGAGTGTCCCGGCTCAGACCTCGGAGGCCGCGTCGTCCTCGGCGAAGACGTTGGGCTCCTCGGCGACCACCGGGGCCAGCGACAGCTTGCCGCGGTCGTCGACCTTGGTGATCTCCACCTGGACCTTCTGGCCCACGCCGAGTACGTCCTCGACGTCGGTGACGCGCTTGCCCTCGTTGAGCTTGCGCAGCTCCGAGATGTGCAGCAGGCCGTCCTTGCCGGGGGTCAGGGAGACGAAGGCGCCGAAGGTCGTGGTCTTCACCACGGTGCCCAGGTAGCGCTCGCCGACCTCGGGGACCTGCGGGTTGGCGATCGCGTTGATCGCCGCGCGGGCCGCCTCGGCCGAAGGGCCGTCGGTGGCGCCGATGTAGACGGTGCCGTCGTCCTCGATCGAGATGTCGGTGCCGGTGTCCTCCTGGATCTGGTTGATCATCTTGCCCTTGGGGCCGATGACCTCGCCGATCTTGGAGACGGGCACCGTCACGGAGATCACGCGCGGGGCGAACTCGCTCATCTCGTCCGGCTGGTCGATGGCGGCGTTGAGCACCCCGAGGATGTGCAGGCGGGCCTCGCGGGCCTGGGTGAGGGCCGCGTCCAGGACGGAGGAGGGGATGCCGTCCAGCTTCGTGTCGAGCTGGATCGCGGTGACGAACTCGGCGGTGCCGGCGACCTTGAAGTCCATGTCGCCCAGCGCGTCCTCGGCGCCCAGGATGTCGGTCAGCGCGGCGTAGCGGGTCTCCCCGTCCACCTCGTCCGAGACCAGGCCCATGGCGATGCCGGCCACCGGGGCGCGCAGCGGCACGCCGGCGTTGAGCAGCGACAGGGTCGAGGCGCACACGGAGCCCATCGACGTGGAGCCGTTGGAGCCCAGCGCCTCCGAGACCTGGCGGATGGCGTAGGGGAACTCCTCGCGGGAGGGCAGCACCGGGGTGATGGCCCGCTCGGCCAGCGCGCCGTGGCCGATCTCGCGGCGCTTCGGGGAGCCCACGCGGCCGGTCTCACCGGTGGAGTACGGCGGGAAGTTGTAGTGGTGCACGTAGCGCTTGTGCTTGACCGGGGACAGCGAGTCGATCTGCTGCTCCATCTTGAGCATGTTCAGCGTGGTGACGCCCATGATCTGGGTCTCCCCGCGCTCGAAGATCGCCGAGCCGTGGACCCGGGGCAGGACCTCGACCTCGGCGGTGAGCTGGCGGATGTCCGTCAGGCCGCGGCCGTCGATGCGCACCTGCTCGGTGAGGATCCGCTGGCGCACGGTCTGCTTGGTCAGGGCCTGGTAGGCGCCGTTGACCTCGTCCTTGCGGTCCGCGAAGGGCTTGCCCTCCCCGGTCAGCTCCGCGAGGGTCGACTGGTGCAGCTCGTCGGTCGCGGCCTCGCGCTCCTGCTTGCCGGCGATCGAGTAGACCTCGGCGAGCCGGGTGCCGGCGGTGGCCGCCACGGCCTCCTTGACGTCGTCGCCGAAGCCGCCGAAGCGCGGCAGCTCCATGGCGGGCTTGCCGGCGCGGGCCTTGAGGTCGGCCTGGGCGTCGCACAGGGCCTTGATGGCGGGCTTGGCGGCCTCGAGGCCCTGGGCCACGAGCTCCTCGGTGGGGGCCGCGGCGCCGTTGCTCTTGATCAGGTTCCAGGAGTTGTCGGTGGCCTCGGCCTCGACCATCATGATCGCGACGTCCTCGGTGCCGTCCTTGCCGGTGACGACCCGGCCGGCCACGGCCATGTCGAACACGGCGTTCTCGAGCTGGGAGTGCTTCGGGAAGGCCACCCACTGGTGCTGGCCGTTCTCCCCGGCCATGAGAGCCATGCGCACGCCGCCGACCGGGCCCTGGAAGGGCATGCCGGACAGGGTCGTGGACATCGACGCGGCGTTGATCGCCACGGTGTTGTAAATCTCGTCCGGGTTGATGGACAGGATCGTCACGACGACCTGGACCTCGTTGCGGATGCCCTTGCCGAAGGCCGGGCGCAGCGGGCGGTCGATGAGCCGGCAGGTGAGGATCGCGTCCGTGGAGGGGCGGCCCTCGCGGCGGAAGAACGAGCCGGGGATGCGCCCGGCGGCGTACATGCGCTCCTCGACGTCGACCGTCAGGGGGAAGAAGTCGAAGCCCTCGCGGGGGGACTTGCCCACCGTGGTGGCGGAGAGCATGGTGGTGTCCTCGTCGATGGAGACGAGGGTGGAGCCGGCGGCCTGCTTGGCGAGGCGGCCGGTCTCGAAGCGCACGACGCGCTTTCCGTAGGAGCCGTTGTCGATGACGGCTTCGGCGTACTGGATCTCGGGACCCTCCAAGGGGTCACCTCCGTTTCGTGTCGGCGGGGCGGCCCGCGCGCCACCCGGTCTTCGATCGAGATCCACGGACCGCCGGGGCCCGCAGGGGCCGTCCGGTTTCCGGAGATCACTACCGAGGACCGCGAATGATCGGCGCGGTGGCCCCGTCTGGGGTTCGGTGGTGCTGCAGTGTGCGGTGGTGCTCACCCGTCCGGGACGGACGGGGGTGGTGCTCGGCGGCGCCCTCCCGGGGGCCGGGGGGACGCCGCCGGGGGCCGACTAGCGGCGCAGGCCGAGGCGCTCGATGAGCGTGCGGTAGCGCGTGATGTCGGTGTCGCGCAGGTAGGTCAGCATGCGACGACGACGACCGACCAGGGCCATCAGGCCGCGGCGGGTGTGGTGGTCGTGCTTGTGCTGCTTCAGGTGCTCCGTCAGATCGGCGATCCGGCGGGTCAGGACCGCGATCTGCACCTCGGGCGAACCGGTGTCGCCCTCGTGGGTGGCGAAGTCCTGGATGATCTGCTGCTTGACGGCGGCGTCGAGTGCCACGTGTAACTCCGTTCGAGTCAGTACCGTGCGGCCCGGTCGGCGGGTTCGCCGCCGGGTCCCGGGAGCTCCCGGGGGTCCGACAACCACGGACTGCAGTCGGACCGCCGCCAAGTCTACCGGACGCGCGCAGATCACCCCAGCGGGGCGGCCCGCGGCGCGCTGGGCTGGGTGCTCCCGGGGCCGTGGGCCAAGATGGGAGGGACACCACGATCAGGGCCCGAGCGCGCTCGGGCACGGAGCACAGGAGCAGCCCGTGAGCAAGGACACCCAGGAGGGCCGGGGCCTCGAGCCCGCCGGCCGCACGCACACCATGCGGGACGGCCGGCGCATCCCCGCGATCGGTCTGGGGACCTACCCCATGGACGACGCCGAGGCGGAGGCGAACGTCGCCGAGGCGCTGATGCGCGGCTACCGGATGGTCGACACGGCCGTGAACTACGGCAACGAGACCGGGGTGGGCCGCGGGGTCGCCGCCTCCGGCGTGCCCCGCGGCGAGCTGTTCCTGACCACGAAGCTGCCGGGCCGGGACCACGGCACCGACGCCGTGCGCCGCTCCCTCGACGGGTCGCTGCGGCGGCTGGGCACCGACCACGTGGACCTCTACCTCATCCACTGGCCGAACCCGTCGGTGGACCGCTACGTGGAGACGTGGCGGACCATGCTGGAGCTGCAGGAGGAGGGCCTGGTCCGCTCGGTGGGGGTGTCCAACTTCACCCCGGCGCACATCCGCCGGCTGGTGGCGGAGACCGGGACGACCCCGGCCGTGAACCAGGTCGAGCTGCACCCGCAGTACCAGCAGGAGCGGCTGCGGGAGTTCCACGAGGAGCACCGCATCGTCACGCAGGCCTGGTCCCCGCTGGGCCGCAAGACGGACGTCCTCCAGCACGAGTGGATCGCGCGGATCGCCCGGCGGACCGGGCGCACCCCGGCGCAGGTCGTGCTGCGCTGGCACCTGCAGTCCCGGACCGTGCCGATCCCGAAGACCTCCGACACCCGGCGGATGGCCGAGAACCTGGACGTCTTCGACTGGGAGCTGGACGAGGAGCAGATGCAGCGGCTGCAGATGCTGCACACCGGGATCAGCGGCTCGGGCTTCGACCCGAACACGCACGAGGAGATGTAGCGCCGGGCCGCCGGGGGCTCAGCCCTCGGCGGCCAGGATCCGCCGGGTGCGGGCCACGTCGTCATCCATCTGTGCCACGAGCTTGTCGACGCCCTCGTAGGCGACCATCCCGCGCAGCCGCTCCACGAACTCGACGACCACGTCCTGGCCGTAGAGGTCGAAGTCCTCGACCCGCTCCGCGGGGCGGTCGATGACGTGGGCCTCCACCTGGCGCGGGACGTTCTCGAACGTGGGGTTGGAGCCCACGGAGATCGCGGTGGGCCAGCGGGTGCCGTGGGCGTCGACCAGCCACCCGGCGTAGACGCCGTCCGCGGGGACGAACCCGGCGGTCTCCGGGGACAGGTTGGCCGTGGGGTAGCCCAGCTCCCGCCCCCGGGCCGCCCCGTGCACCACCTCCCCGCGCACCCGGTGGTTGCGCCCGAGCAGCCGGGCGGCGGCGCGCACGTCCCCGGCCTGCAGGCAGGAGCGGATCCACGTCGACGAGCAGCGGCGCTCCCCCGCCGGGGCGTGCCGGGAGTCCTCGCCGTCCAGCGGGTCGAGCAGGTCGTCGACCACCCGGACCTCGAAGCCGTGGCGCTCCCCCAGCTCCCGCAGCGTGTCGATGTTGCCGGAGTTGCCGCGGCCCAGGCGGGTGTCGGAGCCCACCACCAGGCAGCGGGCGCCGAGCGGCCCGACCAGGGTGCCCAGCACGAACTCCTCGGTGGTCTGCTCGGCGAACTCCAGGGTGTACCGCAGCACGAGCACCGCGTCCGCCCCGGTCTGCTCGAGGGCGTCGAGCTTGTCCTCGGTGCCCATGATCAGCCCGGGCGAGCTGTCGGGCCGGTGCACCTGGGCCGGGTGCGGGTCGAACGTCACCACCACCGAGGCCCAGCCGCGCTCGCGGGCGGAGCTGACGAGCTGGGACATCACCTGCTGGTGGCCCCGGTGGACGCCGTCGAAGTTGCCGAGGGTGACCACCGACGGGCCGAAGCCCGGGGGGACGTCAGAGAGATCTCGCCAGCGGAACACGGTTCTCCTCGCAGGATCGGGACAGGCAGGAACGGGACGGGACGGGGCCGGGGGGTCAGCGCGGGGCGCCGGGCGGGGGCGGGCCGTCCCAGGCGGTGCGGGGGGTGCGGGGGTCGTCGGCCCCGAGGGTGAGGATCCAGGCGTCGACGGAGGCGCCGCGCTGCTCCATGAACCCGTCGATGCGCACCGGCGACCGGAAGCCCAGCTTCCACGCGAGCTTGCGGCTGGCCCAGTTGGGGACCTTCGCCATCCAGTAAGCATAGGTCAGTCCCAGGTGCTCGAAGCCGTGGTCGAGCAGCAGCCGGCAGGCGGCCTCGGCGGCCCCGGTGCCCCGGGCGTGCGGACCGAAGTTGAGCCCGACGTCGGCGGTGGTGCCGCGCAGCGCGTTGAACCCCACGGTCCCGTAGAGGCGGTCGGTCGCGGCATCGGCGGCGGCCCAGTTGTACTCGCGGCCCGCGCGCCAGGCCTCGGGGACGAAGTGCTCGACGTACCAGCGGGCGTCGGACTCCGTGTAGCCCAGCGGCACGGTGGTGAACTCGGCGGCCGCCGGATCGGCGCAGTTGCGGGTCAGCTGCGGGACGTCGCGCTCGTCGAGCCGGCGCAGGACCACGGTCCCGTCGGTGAGGACCGGGACGTCGTAGTCTCCGGCGCCGTCGGGGCGTGTGGGCATGGGCGTGGTCCTTTCGGGAGGGTGCGGCGCGGGGCGCTCCGGCCCGCGCACGAGCCTACCCGCTGCGGGCGCCCGCCCGGCGCGGGGAGGCCGGGCTCCCCCGGCGGCGGGTTCAGGCGCCGGGAACGGCGGCCCGGGGCCGGGAGCGCCACAGCCACGCGAGACCGACCAGGGGCAGGACCAGCGGCACGTAGCCGTAGCCCTGGCCGAAGTGCGACCACACGCTGGCCTTCGGGAACAGCTCGGGGGCGAGCACCGAGAGCAGCCCCACGCCGAGCACCCCGCACAGCTCGACCAGCACGGCCGCCACGGCCACGCGGTGCCAGCGGGCACCGGGCCGGGCGAGGGCCACGGTGGCCAGCACGTACACCGCCGCGGCGAAGGCGGAGAGCAGGTACGGCAGCGGGGCGGCGCCGAAGTCGGTGAGGATCTGGTACAGGGACCGCACCCCGGCCGAGAGCGAGAACACCGCGTAGACCACCACGACCAGACGGCCGAAGCCTGAGGACTTCCGGTCGGCGCGCCCGCCGCCGCGCCGGGGACCGAAACGCTGCTGCAGGCGGGTGCGCCCGGGGTCGGGGTGGTGGGTCATCGGGCGGTCTCCTGGTCGGGCGGGGCGGACGGCGGGCGGGGGCTCACTGGTAGTACCAGATGAAGTTCATGCGGTAGACCATGATCGCCACCACGGGCCCCGCGGCGGCGAGCACGTAGTTGGACCAGGCCGAGCGCTCCACCAGCGACCACACGAAGGTCCCGGCGGGGATGAGCAGCGCGGTCAGCAGGTAGCCCCAGTACTCCAGCGCCGAGCCGGTGGGTGCGGGGCCCACCAGGTGCATGACGACCGAGCCCACCGCGTAGGCCAGGAGGAAGGCCTCCAGCAGCAGCACGGAGCCCTGGGTCCAGTCGTCGGGCCGCAGGCCCCGCAGGGCCTGCACCGCGCACACCAGGAAGGACGCCCCGCCGAGCAGGACCGCGGCCCAGAACCAGCCGTCGTAGCCCCACAGCATCAGCGGTCCCGCCCCCGCTCCGCGGGCGGCCCGGGGGTCTCGGGAAACCGTTCCCCGGGCAGGAACACGAGCACGGGCTTGGCCGTGCGGGCACCGCGCTCGCCCCGGTCGCGGAGCAGGGCGACGAGCCGTCCGTCCGGGGCCAGCCCGGCGGTCACCGCCTCGTTGTCGAGGGGGCCCTCCGCCGGGTCCCCCGCGGACGGCCCGATCCGGCGCCCGTCGGCGAGGTCGCCCGCCTCGGCGGCCGTGAGCCGGCGGACGGGGAAGAGCCCTGCGGCGGCCCGCTCCAGGGTGGTCACGGGCAGGGGGCGGCCCGCGGCGACGTCGGCGGCGAGCTCGTCCAGGGTGGAGGCGTGCTCGAGCGTCAGCGCGCCCACGCGGGTGCGGCGCAGGGCGGTGAGGTGCCCGCCGACCCCCAGGGCCTCGCCGAGGTCCCGCGCCAGGGCGCGCACGTAGGTGCCGGTGCTGCAGGAGACGGTGGCCTCGACGTCGAGGACCGGCCGGCCGGCGTCGTCGTGGGTCCGCGTGATCCGGTGCACGTCGAAGGCGGAGACCGTCACGGGGCGGGCGGCGAGCTCCACGTCCTGCCCGGCGCGCACCTGGGCGTAGGCCCGCCGGCCGTCGACCTTGATGGCGCTGACCTTGGCCGGGACCTGCTGGAGGGCACCGGTGAGCCGGGCGACCGCCGCGGTGACGGCCTCGTCGGTGAGCGCCTCGACGTCGGCGGGCTCGGCCACGGCGACCAGCTCGCCCTCGGCGTCGTCGGTCACCGTCGCCTGTCCCAGCCGCAGGGTGGTCTCGTAGGTCTTGTCCTGGCCGACCACCCAGGTCAGCAGGCGGGTGGCCTTCTCGACGCCCACCACCAGCACCCCGGTGGCCATGGGGTCCAGGGTGCCGGCGTGGCCGACCTTCCGGGTGCCGGCGAGCCGGCGCATCCGGGCGACGACGTCGTGGCTGGTCCAGCCGGCGGGCTTGTCCACGACCACGAGCCCGGACACCGTCGGCAGGGACGGGTCCGGGCTCGGGACGTCGTGCGGGGCGCGGGCCATCGGTCCGGTGCCTGCCGCGCTCAGCGGGACGGGGAGGACTCGTCGTCCTCCTCGGCGGGCCGGCGGTAGGGGTCCTCCCCCGCCGCCCAGGTGGCCGAGGCGGCCTGCGCGGCGACCTCGGCGTCCTTCTCCTTGGCGGCGCGCAGCACCTCCTCCAGGTGGGAGGCGTTCACGGGGATCTCGTCCGGGACGAACGTGAGGGTCGGGGTGAGGCGGGCGGTGATGTTGCGGCCGACCTCGCTGCGCAGGACGCCCTTGGCGGACTCCAGGGCCGCGCGGGTGCTCTCCTGCTCCTCGGCGGTGCCGAAGACCGTGTAGTACAGCGTCGCGTGCTGCAGGTCGTTGGTCACCCGGGCGTCCGTGATGGTCACGAAGCCGAGCCGGGGGTCCTTGACCCGGCGCTCGAGCGCCTGGGCGACGACCACCTTGATCCGGTCGGCGAGTCGGGCGGCGCGTGCTGCGTCAGCCATGGTGGGTGCTCCTCGGTTGTTCGACGGTGCGTCCGTCCGGCAGTGCCGTCGTTCGTCAGTGCTGTCGTTCGGGGGTGCTGCGGTTGGGGTGTGCTGTGGTGCACACGGTGGCGGCGGCACGGACGGGCACCGGGCCCGTCCGTGCCGCCGCGGCGGCCCCGCGCACGGGGCGCGGGGCCGGGGACGGGTCAGGCGCGCGGCTTCTCGCGCATCTCCCACGTCTCGATGAGGTCGCCCTCGCGGATGTCGTTGAAGGAGCCGAGCCCGATACCGCACTCGTAGCCCTCGCGGACCTCGGTCGCGTCGTCCTTGAACCGGCGCAGCGAGTCGATGGTGAGGTTCTCGGCCACGACGCTGCCGTCCCGGACCAGCCGGGCCTTGGAGTTCCGGCGGATGGTGCCCTTGGTGATGTAGGCACCGGCGATGTTGCCCCACTTGGAGGAGCGGTACACCTCGCGGATCTCGGCGGTGCCGAGCTCCACCTCCTCGTACTCCGGCTTGAGCATGCCCTTGAGCGCGCTCTCGACGTCGTCGATGGCGTTGTAGATCACCGAGTAGAACTTCATCTCGACGCCCTCGCGGTCGGCCAGTTCCGTCACGCGCTCGGCGGGGCGGACGTTGAAGCCGATGATGATGGCGTTGTCCACGGTCGCCAGGTTGACGTCGTTCTGGGTGATCGCGCCCACGCCGCGGTGGATGACGCGCAGCTGGACCTCCTCGCCCACGTCGATCTTCAGCAGCGAGTCCTCCAGCGCCTCGACGGCACCGGACACGTCGCCCTTGATGATGAGGTTGAGCGTGTCGATCTTGCCCGCGGCCACGGCCTCGTCGAAGGACTCCAGCGTGATCCGCTTGCGGCGCTTGGCGAGCAGCGCGTTGCGGTCCGCCGCCTGCCGCTTCTCGGCGATCTGGCGCGCGGTGCGCTCCTCCGGGGTGGACAGGAACGTGTCACCGGCGCGGGGCACCGAGTCCAGGCCGAGGACCTGCACCGGCCGCGAGGGACCGGCCTGCTCGACCGACTTGCCGTTCTCGTCGAACATGGCGCGCACGCGGCCGTACGCGGCGCCGGCGACGATCGCGTCGCCGACGCGCAGCGTGCCGGACTGCACGAGCACGGTCGAGACCGC
This sequence comes from Kocuria sp. SM24M-10, assembly GCF_001027955.1. Taxonomy (NCBI): domain Bacteria; kingdom Bacillati; phylum Actinomycetota; class Actinomycetes; order Micrococcales; family Micrococcaceae; genus Kocuria; species Kocuria sp. SM24M-10. Next base: position 21,538 of record NZ_LDNX01000060.1, read on the forward strand.
ACCGCGGCCCTTGTCCAGGTTCGCCTCGATGGCCACGCCGCGGGCGTCCTTGTTGGGGTTCGCCTGCAGCTCGAGCGCGCCGTCCGCGGTCAGCACGATCGCGTCCAGCAGGTCGTCGATGTTCAGGTCCTGGCGGGCCGAGACGTCGACGAACATGGTGTCGCCGCCGTACTCCTCCGGGACCAGGCCGTACTCGGTGAGCTGACCGCGGATCTTGTCCGGGTTCGCCTCGGGCTTGTCGATCTTGTTGACCGCCACCACGATCGGCACACCGGCGGCCTGGGCGTGGTTGAGCGCCTCGACCGTCTGCGGCATGACGCCGTCGTCCGCGGCGACCACGAGCACGGCGATGTCCGTCACCTGGGCACCACGGGCACGCATGGCGGTGAACGCCTCGTGACCCGGGGTGTCGATGAAGGTGATCTGCCGCTCCTGGCCGTCCACCTCGGTCTCGATCTGGTAGGCGCCGATGTGCTGGGTGATGCCGCCGGCCTCCCCCTCGATCACCTTGGTGTTGCGGATCGCGTCGAGCAGGCGGGTCTTGCCGTGGTCGACGTGGCCCATGACGGTCACGACCGGCGGGCGCGCCTCCAGCACGTCCTCGCCCTCGGCCGCGGCCTCGGCCTCCAGGTCGATGTCGAAGGACTCGAAGAGCTCGCGCTCCTCGTCCTCCGGGGAGACGACCTGGATCTTGTACCCGAGCTCGGCGCCCAGCAGCTGGAAGGTGTCCTCGTCGAGGGACTGCGTCTGGGTGGCCATCTCGCCGAGGTGGATGAGCACTGTGACGAGGGAGGCCGGGTTCGCGTTGATCTTCTCGGCGAAGTCCGTCAGGGACGCGCCGCGGCGCAGGCGCACGACCGTGGTGCCGTCACCGTGGGGCACGGAGACGCCACCGACGGACGGGGCCTTCATCTGCTCGAGCTCCTGGCGCTTCGCCCGCTTCGACTTGCGCTGCTTGCCGCGCGCACCGCCGCGCCCGAAGGCGCCCTGGGTGCCGCCGCGGCCGCCGCGGCCGGGGCCGCCGCCGGGACGGGAGAACCCGCCGCCGCCGCCGGGACCGCCGCGCCGGGGACCGGCTCCGCCGCCGGCCGGCCGCGAGCCGATCGGGGCCACGCCGGAGGTGTGTCCGGGCATCATGTTCGGGCTGGGACGGGCGCCGCCGGGGCGGGGGCCGCCCTGGGGACGGGGTCCGCCCTGGCCCTGCGGACGCGGACCCGCCGCGCCCTGGCCCTGCGGGCGCGGACCGCCCTGGCCCTGGGGACGCGGTCCGCCCTGGCGCTCGGGGCGGCCCGTGCGCATGCCCTGCTGGGCGGCGAACGGGTTGTTGCCCG